>NZ_JBHTWX010000033.1:0-76311 GCF_042792155.1 Kitasatospora sp. NPDC056651
GACCGCACACACTGCGGTCCGGGCCCGCGGTTCCTCCTCGTCTTGACGTGCCGGACTCGCCACCGGGCGGGCACGGCCTACCGGGGACGTCGGACCGGTCCGCTTCGACGGTTTGGTCCGTCTGCGCCGGCATGGCGACCACCGGTCACGGGCACGTCCCCGCCGCCGACGCAGAGGTGGCTCGCGGGCGTCGTCGGCCGGTACCCGAGCGGCTGCCGGCCGTTGCCAACGACTTCTCGGCCGTCCGCAGCGGCGGTCAGCCGGCGGTGGCCGAGTGGATCCGGTCGCGGGCGGAGCGGGCTGCGCTGGACCCTGGTACGGCCGCGAGTTCGCCGTCGAGTTCCTGGAGGCGGTCGGTGATGCGGGTCGAGTTGACCCGGCCGAACAGCTGTAGGGCAGCCGCGGTCGCGCCGTCCGCGCCGTCGATGTCCCGGGCCCGGGTGTACGCCCGTGCCAGGGCGATCTGGTCGAAGGCCCGGCTGCGGGTCCGCTCCGCAGGGCGCAGTGCGGTGCCTGCCTGGATGTCGGTGATCGCCCGCCGTGCCCGGTCGGCGTCGTGTTCGGCGGCGATCAGCTCGCAGACGCCCACGGTGACCTCGTACTCGGCTCGGTCGAACCACTCCACCCAGGTGGGGATTTCGGTGTCGGAGTCGAGGGCGTGTTCGGCGACCGCGATGGACCGTTCGACGGCGGGCAGGTCGCCGAGGGTGGCGTGGCAGCGGGCTTCCAGGGTGGCCAGGACGGCACGTAGCCGGTCGGCGGGTCGTTTGCGGGTGCCGTACAGCCCGGCCTGGACGAGGTCGAGGGCGTCGGCGGTGCGGCCCAGGTGGTTGGCCTGACGGGCGAGGCAGTTGAGGAGGTGGCCGGCGATTCCCGCACCTTGGGCGCCTGCTGCCTTGGCGGCTTGGAGGCCGAGCAGGAGGTAGTGCTGGGCTTCGGCGTGGCGCCCGGTGTCGTGAGTCATCCAGCCGGCGACGGAGGCGAGGTCCGCTACGGCGACGAACAGTTCACGCCCGACCTTGTCGCTGACGCGTCCCTGCTTGGCGAGTTCGGTGACGTCGCGGAGTTGGCCGACGACGGCTCGTCTGCTGAGGCCGCCGCCGTGCGCGTTGTCGAGCGTGCGGAAGGCGTCGGTGGTGTCCCTGATGCGCTGGACGTCGGACATGCCGAGGCGCCCCGGGCGGGTGGGGGCGGGGAGTTCGGCGTCCGGCAGGTGGAGCCAGGGCTGCACGGCGGCGAGGAGGTCCGGGCCGACGAGGAGGCGGGCGCGGGTGGGGGCGGTGTCGTCGGTCATGGCGTCGCTCCTGGTGGTGTCGATGATCGCCGCGACGACCGCCGCTCCGGACCAGGACGAGGCGATGCCGACGGACGGTCGGCCCGTCATGCCGATGTCGGCGGGTGCGAGGGGGATCTGGGGGCTGCTGAGGCGCCCGAGGGCCGTGGCCAGGTATTCCGGGACGGGTTCGCGTGGTTCCTCGCCCTTGATCCACCGGGGGACGCGGGAGCGGTCGGGCCGGATGTCGTTGCGGCCGTGTTCGCGGGCGACCTTGGCGACTTCCCGGACGACTTTCTCGTGGCTTGCCCCGCTGTTGGTGACCCAGTGGGCCAGGGCGTCGTTCGGGCGTCGTCCGGATGCTGGCACCGGAGGTTCCCCCTCTGCTCGGCGGCCGTGCAGTTCAGGGCCATCAGCGTACGCCCCGCTCCGTCAACCACGCTTCTTCGAGCGGCTGTTCGCAGCAAAACGCAGCAGTTCGCAGCGGGTCCCGCGGTGCCGGTCCGCACGGGAGTGCAGCAGTCGCGCGCCTGTCGTCGCAGCGGCCGCGTGCGGTGTCGTGGTGGTCAGCCGGCGGGCGCCGGGCAGTCGACTCACCAGAAGGAGATCACGATGGAGCAGACCGTGCCGATCGGCGAGGACTTCGACCCGCAGTTCGGCGAGCACGAGGCCGACGTGCTGACCAACGGCCGCAACCGGTCGAACGACTCCGACAAGGACAACTACTTCGAGTAGCCGCCGGCGTCCCGCGCGGAAGTCGTGGGGCAGGTGGCAAGTGCCGGGGTCCGGCGTGGCGGGAAGCCGCGCCGGACCCCGGTTCGTACAGGGCGGCGGTCTTCGGCGGAGGAGGCGTTGTGATCGAGTGGATCGAGGGCGGTGGGCCGGGGTTGTCCGGCCGCGCGGTGTTCGGCGGTGGCGTCGCGGTGCGCGAGGCCGCCGACGACCGGGCACGGCTGACGGTCGCCGGTGACTGCGGAGCGGACCCGGCGCAGCTGCGTGCCGGGCTGGATGCGGTCGCTGCGGGGCGCTGGACGGAGTTGACGGGCTGGGCGGGTTCGTACTGGGTGGTGGCCGAGCGGGTGGGCCGCTGCCGGTTCGTGTGCGGGGACCTGGCCGGAGTCCGGGGGCTGTGGCACGGCCGGGAGGGGGCGGCCGGGGTGGTGTGGGCGAGCGACCCGGGCCGGCTGGCCACCCGGATCGGGGCGCCGGTGGACCTGGAACTGCTGGCCGCGCACCTGGCGGTCGGCGGCCAGCACTGGCCGACCCGCAGCCGCTGGGCAGGGGTTCGGCGGGTGCCAGGCGGCTGGGGTCTGCTCCTCGACCGCAGCGCGGTTCACCTGGTCGACGTGCGAGGCGTGGAGCCGCAGGAGGACCTGGTGGCCGGAGCCGCGCGGCTCGGCGAGGCGCTGCGGGTGGCAGTGCGGCGCAGGACGCGGCTCGCGGGCGGGATGGTCGGGGCGGACCTGTCCGGGGGATTGGACTCGTCGGCGGTCGTGATGCTGGCAGCCGAGGCGGGCCCGGTGCACGCGGTCACTTACACCGACGCCCTGACCAGCGCGGAGGACGCCCACTTCGCCGCGAGGATGGCAGCCCACACCGGGGTGCGGCACACCACCGCCCGGGGCGGGGTGGGCGAGCTGCCGTTCGGCCTCGGCGGCGCGCCACCCACCGTCGAGCCCGCCGCGGCCGTGGTGAACCTGGGGATGGACCGCTGCTACCTGGAGCCCGTGGCCGGCCTGCCCCTGCACCTGACCGGGCACGGCGGGGACGTGGTGCTGGACTCCTCGGCGGCGTGCTGGGTCGGCCAGGTCCAGCGCCGCCGGCCCGGCGAAGCCCGGAGGGCGGCGCACGACTTCGCTCGGCTGCGCAACGTCGCGCCCGGCCCGTACTGGCGGTCGATCAAGCAGGCCGCCACCACCTCGCCGTCCCGGGCCGCGGTGGTGACGGCCCGGCGGCTGCGGGCGGGAAGGCTCGTTCCGTCGACCGCGGGGTGGGCGTGGTGCCGGCTGGGCCCGGGCGCAGGGTGGCTGACCACCCTCGGACGGCACTCCGTCGCCCGTCTGCTGGACGGCGCCTGGAGCGAGCCGCTGTTCGACGGGTTCGCCGACGAGGTGGACCAGTGGTCGGCGCTGTGGGCGGTCGGGGACGATGCCCGCGCCGGCGCCCCGCTGTACGAGGCGATCGGTGTCCGGCCTGCGCATCCCTTCCTCGACAACCAGGTGGTGCGCGCCGCGTTCGCGATCCCCGCGTACCGCCGCCGGGGCACCTACACCTACAAGCCGGTGCTCGCCGCCGCGCTGGACCTGCCGGACTGGCTGGTCGGGCGCCGCTCGAAGGGCTCGTTCACGGCTCAGCGCATCGAAGGCCTGGCCCGCCATCGCCGCGCGCTGGAGGAACTGGTGACCCACAGCGCCTTGGTGACGTCCGGACTGGTCGACCCGGGGTCGGTGCGTTCCGCGCTCGCCGACGCCGCGGCCGGGCTTACCGCCGACCCGATCGCAGACCTCCACCATCTGGTCGCGGTGTGCAAGTGGCTGCACGGCCCGGTGGCTGCTTCGGTGCCGTCGGCGGCGACGTGCTGAGCGCCGCGCCGCACGTGCGGCACGCCACCATCGGCGGCCGGACGGCGATCCTGGACATCCGGACCGGGAACTGGGTGATGCTCAACCCGGCGGCCTCCCGGATCTGGCAGGCGATCGTGCACCGAGGCGGCGTCGAAGGGCTCGCGGACGAGATCGCCATCGAGCTCGGCGCGGACCCGGCCGTCGTCCGGCAGCGGATCGCCGCCGCCATCTCCGGCATGGTCGAGCGGGGCCTGTTCACCGACCCGAGCACACCGCCGCCCCGACGGCGGTGGTGGCGCCGCACCGGAGGTTCGCGATGACGGTGATGGCCCCCATCGCCCGGTCCCCGGTCCGGCCGGGTGCCCGGCTCTTGGCTGCCCTGGCGCTGGCCGGCTCGCTGGTGCTGCATCGCCTTCCACTGCGCCACCGCGTGCTGGCACTCCGGCCGCTGGGGCACCTTCGGTACGCGGACCCCACGGTGCTGGCCGAACTGCACGACGCGGTCCTCGCAGTGGCGCCCCGGTGGTGGCCGGGCCGCATCGCGTGCACGGAGGTGGGGCTGGCCACCGTGCTGGCCTGCGCGCTGGCCGGGCGCCGGGCCGATCTGGTCTACGGTGCCCGGCACCTGCCCGACGCCGCGCACGCCTGGTCCGAGGTCCCCGGCGGCGCGGCGGGCCGGGACACCGGGGACGCGTGCGACCGGCCGTGGACGCCCGTCGCGCGCTTCCCCGAACAGGTGAACCGCGCATATCGGAGTTGACGCACATGAGCGCTGAACTCGGAAGATTCCCCGGCATGTCGGGGAATCCGGTTGCCCATCCGGTGCGATCCGGTCCCTGATGGGCGCGTGACCGCTCCCGCCCTCCCACCGGCCCCGGCCGGCCAGGTCCCGCACATGGTGCCGGAGGCCGACCGCCACGACGACGCCGGGTACACCGTCAGCGCCGCCGGCATCGCCCGCCGCCTCCCGGCCGCCCTGCGCGCGGCGCTGGCCCTGGGCTGGCGCACCGACCGCCCCGCCGTCCTGCTGCTGCTCACCGCGCAGCTCGTGACGGCGGCCCTGACCGCCACCGCGCTCGGCGCGACCACCCGCCTGCTGTCCGCCCTGTTCGCCGCCGGTGACGTGCGCGCCGCACTGACCGGCCACCTCTGGCCGCTGGCCCTGCTCGGCGCCGCCGTCGGCGGGCGCTACCTCGCGGACGCCACCGCCCAGGCCGCAGCCGCCCGTCTCGCCCCGAAGGTCGTCCGCGAAGCCGACCTCCAGGTGATCACCGCCGCCACCCGCGCCGAGCTGATCGCCTACGAGGACCCGGACTTCTCGAACGCCTACGAGGCCGCGGCGGACGGCACCGAGCGCACCCGTGACCTGATCACCGACGCGCAGCGGCTCACCGCCGCGGCGGCCCGCCTCGCCGCCGGCGCGGCGTTCCTCGCCTACCTGCACGCCGCACTCCTGCCGCTGCTGCTCGCCGCCGCGCTGCCCGCAGCCTGGGGCGCGGTCCGCGCCGCCCGCATCGAGCATGCCGCGCACCACCGCACCCTCGCCGACGTCCGGCTGCGCGGCGTCTTCCGCTCCTACGCCACCGACCGCAACACCGCCGACGAGATCCGCGCCAACACCATGGGCGCCTACCTCACCGAGCAGTACCGCACCGTGTCCGCCCGGCTGGAGACCGAGCAGCTCACCGGCGCCCGCCGCGCGCTCCTCACCCGGGGCGCCGGCGACGCCCTCACCGCCGCCGCCACCCTGACCACCTGGCTCGTCCTGCTGTGGCTCGCCGCCACCGGCCGCACCGACCCGGCTGCCGCCACAGCCGCCGCCCTCGCCCTGCGCACCGCCTCCGCCGCCTCCGCCGGTCTGCTCGCCGCCGGAGCCGGGCTGTTCCGCACCTGCCTGGCCCTGGACGACTGGACCGGTTTCCTGCGACTGGCCGGCTCCTGGGCGAACCGGCGGGGCACCGCCCGGATCGCCACCGCCCCGAAGGCGATCACCGCAACCGGTGTCCGATTCACTTACCCCGGCACCGGCCGCCCCGCTCTCGACGGCATCGACCTCACCCTCTGCCACGGCCAGATGGTGGCCCTGATCGGCGAGAACGGCTCCGGGAAGACCACCTTGGCCAAGCTCCTCACCGGCCTGTACCTGCCGACCTCGGGCACCGTCGCCTGGGACGGCCAGGACCTCGCCGAGACCGACCCCGCGTGCGTGTTCGACCGGGTCGCCGTCGTCCCGCAGGACTACACCCGCTGGCCGCTGGCCGCGCGGGAGAACATCACCCTCGGCCGGCGGAGCACCGACGCGCAGGTCCTCGCGGCGGCCGAGGCGGCCGGCGCCGCCGAGGTGATCGAGCGGCTCCCGCACGGCCTGGACACCTCCCTCGCCCGCTCCTGGTGGGGCGGGCACAACCTCTCCGGCGGCGGGTGGCAACGCCTCGCCGTCGCCCGGGCCTTCCACCGCGACGCCCCGGTGCTCGTCCTGGACGAACCGACCGCAGCCATGGACGCCCGTGCCGAGCACGCCGTGTTCACCCGGCTGCGCGATCTCGCGGCGGGCAGAACCGCACTGGTCGTCACCCACCGGCTCGCGAGCGCCCGGATGGCCGACCGGATCATCGTGCTCCGGCACGGGCGCGTCGTGCAGGACGGTTCGTGGGAGGAACTCTCCACGGCACCAGGCTTGTTCAACGACCTGCTGAAGCTCCAGCAGGACCGGTGACCACGGTCGCCGGGCACTGCCCCTGCCCAGCCCGCGACAGTCAGGTGCCGGCAACGACTTGCACGGACCGACTGGTTGCGGTGGTCCCGGCCGGGCCGGGACGCCGGGGACGCGCGCGACCGTCGCCCCGGCCGCACACCTCACCGTGCGCCGCGATGATCATGGCCTCGGCACCGGCTGCCGCTGACCGGCTCGGCCACCGCAGACGCTGCCGTCATCGTCGGCGAGCACCAGGCGGGCTTGGTCGAAGGGGGGGCGTCGTACGGCGGCGCCGACGCCTACCCCGCCCGCCCGGCTCCGGCCACCCGGGGGCGCCCGGACTGGGCCATTCACCTGCGAACCGACTTCGAACGGCGGCCCCCCGTTGGTGGGCCGCGCGCCGCTCGTGCCTGGATGGTGGGGCCCAGCCGTGCGTGCTGGTGACTCCCGGCAGCCCGGCCCGTACGGCTCCCTCCGCGCCAACGAGGAGACCGCCATGCCCCGTCAGATCCCGCGCCTGCTCGCCCTCGCGCTCACCGCCGCCCTCGCCACCTCCGGCGCCGTCACCTCGGCCGCCGCCCAAGCCGCCCAAGCCCCCCAAGCCGTCCGCGCGGCGCCGCTCGCCGCCTACCCGGACCCCGTCCTCAACACCGGCACCGCCGGTACCGGCGCGTACCGGGACTTCGTCCAGGCCCTGCGCCTGCGCGCCACCGACGGGCAGGTGTTCTACCAGGGCATCTACCGCACCCGGCCGACGGCCGTGAACGACCTGTTCCCCCTGCACCTGACCGCCGGGACGGGCGCCCGGGTGGACCTCGTCATCCGGGCCAGCAACCTGTACGTCGTCGGCTGGTACCTGCCGGCCACCGACACCTTCTACGCGCTCACCGACACCCCCACGCCCGTCTACAAGCCCACCCCCAACACCACCACCGTCCCCACCGGCTTCGACGGCGGCTACGTCACCCTGGAGAACAAGGGCACGGTCAAGCGCGACACCGTCTCCCTCAGCCGGGACAAGGTCAACCAGTCCGTCATCGACCTCGCCGCCCCCACCACCGGGACGCCTCCGAAGCTGGACGTCCCGAAGGCCTGCAACGCGCTTCTCGTCCTCATCCAGGACGCCAGCGAGGCCGCCCGCTTCAGCGGGATCCAGAGCCTCGTCACCGACGGCTGGACGGGCACGGTCGGCAACCGCCCGTTCATCAAGGCCCTGGAGAACGACTGGGACGGCTTCTCCGGCTGGGCGATCAAGAAGCAGGCCGATCCCAAGACGCCCCCGCACACGGTCGGCGGCGTCACCGTCGCCACCCTCGCCGACGCCGCGAAGTACCTCGCCATCGTCAAGTCCTGACCCCCCGCTCCGGGCGGGCCCGGCAGGCTCCCGCCCGCGACGGCCACTCTCCGCAACCCCTCCCGCGGAGCACCCCCGGGCGCGGGGCCGGGGCGGTGGCGGTAGGACGGATACGCACCGGCCGGGAGGAGGGACCGTGAAGATCGTCGTCGACCTCAACCGCTGTCAGGGCTACGCGCAGTGCGCGTTCCTCGCGCCCCAGGTGTTCGAGCTGCACGGCGAGGAGGCCCTGATGTACACCCCGCAGCCCCCCGCCGACCAGCGCGAGCGCGTCCTGCGGGCCGCCGCGGCGTGCCCGGTGCAGGCGATCCTGGTCGAGGACGGCGTCGAGGACCGCCCCGAGGATCGCCCCGAGGCCAGGGCCGCGGACCCCGGCGCGGAGGGCCGCCCCGGTGTGCGCTGACCTCCGCAGCGGCCGGATCGTCGTCGTCGGCGCCTCGCTCGCCGGTCTGCGCGCCGCGGAGACGCTGCGCGACGAGGGCTTCGACGGGCGGCTGACCATGGTCGGCGAGGAGCGCCTGCCCCCGTACGACCGCCCGCCGCTGTCCAAGCAGGTGCTGCTCGGGCGGGTGCGCGCCGAGGAGACCGCGCTGCCGCGCCGCCGCGAGGTGGACGCCGACTGGCGGCTCGGCGTCCGCGCGAGCGGCCTGGACGGGGCGGCCGGGCAGGTGCTGCTCGCGAACGGCGAACGGCTGCCCTACGACCGGCTGCTCATCGCGACGGGCACCCGGGCCAGGCCCTGGCCGGACCCCGCGCAGGCCGCCCTCGACGGGGTGTTCACCCTGCGCACCGTCGGCGACGCGGCCGGGCTGGCCGAGCGGCTGGCGGCCGGCCCTCGGCGGGTGCTGGTGATCGGTGCCGGATTCACCGGCTCCGAGATCGCCTCCGCCTGCCGGGAGCGCGGCCTGGCGGTGACGGTCGCGGAACGCGGCCCCGCCCCGCTGGTGGGCGCCCTCGGCGGGGCCTTCGGGGCCTTCGCGGCCGACGTCCAGCGCGCCGCCGGGGTCGACCTGCGCTGCGGGGTGACCGTCACCGCGCTCGCCGGCCGGCAGGGCCGGCTCACCGGCGCCGAGCTCTCCGACGGCAGCCGGATCGAGGCGGACGTCGCCGTGGTCGCCCTGGGGGCCGTGCGCAACACCGAGTGGCTGGCCGACTCCGGGCTCGCCGCCGGTCCGCGCGGCATCGCCTGCGACGCGGGCTGCCGCGCCTTCGACATGTACGGGATCGTCACCGACGACGTCTTCGTCGCGGGCGACGTCGCCCGCTTCCCGCACCCCCTCTTCGAGTACCAGCTGCTCTCCCTCGAACACTGGGGCAACGCCGTCGCGCAGGCCGCCGTGGCGGCGCACAACATGGTCAACCCGGGGCCGCGGCGGCTGCCGCACCTGAGCGTGCCCGCCTTCTGGTCCAGCCAGTTCGGCCTCAACATCAAGTCCGTCGGCGTGCCGACCTTCTCCGACCAGGTGACGATCGCCCAGGGTTCGCCGCGGGAGCGGCGGTTCGTCGCGGTCTACGGCTACCGGGGCCGGATCACGGCCGCCGTGAGCGTGAACCGGGCCAAGTGGCTGGAGCACTACCAGGGGCTGATCGAGAGCGCCGCCCCGTTCCCGCCCGACTGGGACGGCGTGGAACGGCCGGCCTCCCGCACCCCCGTCCCGTCCGACGTGCCCGACCCGAAGGTGCTCTCGCACGGCCCCACCGTCGCGCTCACCGGCCACCTGCCCGACCGCCGGCTGACCCTGCGGCGCTGGGGCGGCTGAGCACCGCCCGCCCCGCGGACCACCGCCGCCGCGACCCCCGAGGAGCCCGCCATGACCGCCGCCGACACCCCCGGCACCAGCCCCGGTCCCGCCGAAACCCCCGACATCCCCGAAACTCCCGAGGCCCCCGGCACCCTGTTCCGCCGGATCACCGACTACGCCAACCGCGCCGACCCCTACCCCCTCTACGCCGAACTGCGCGCGCACGGCGGCGTGGCCCGCCAGGACGACGGCGGCTACCTCGTCGGCACCTACCACGAGATCGCCGCGCTGCTCCACGACCCGCGGATCAGCTCCGACCGCCGCAACCGCACCGTCCCGGACGAGGTGCAGGGCGTCCCCATCGCCTTCATCGGCCGGGACGACCCCGAGCACGAACGGCTGCGCGACATCGCCATGCGCCCCTTCGGCCCGCCCCACACGCCCGGCCGGATCGACGCCATGCGCGAGGAGATCACCACGATCGCCGGGGAGCTGATCGACGGGCTGCGCGGCCGCGACCGGATCGACCTCGTCGAGGACTTCGCCTACCCGCTGCCCGTCACGGTGATCTGCCGGCTGCTCGGGGTGCCGCGCGAGGACGAACCGCGCTTCCACGCCTGGACCCAGACCCTGATCGAGGGCTTCGACCCCACCCCCGGCGCCGACCCGGCCGAGCGGCAGCGCGTGGCCCTCCAGGCCCGCACGGAGATGGGGCTGTACCTCGGCGAACTCGCCGAGGACCGCCGCGGCAAGCCCTCCGACGACCTGCTCTCCGCCTTCGTCAACGACCCCGGCCCGGACGGCGGCTTCACCCGGCCGGAGCTGATGGCCACCGCCGTCCTGCTGCTCATCGCCGGGCACGAGACGACCGTCAACCTGATCACCAACAGCGTGCTCACCCTGCTGCGCCACCCCGAAGCCCTCCGGCTGGTGCGCGAACGGCCCGGGTCGATGCCCGGCGTGGTGGAGGAGGTGCTGCGCTACGAGCCCCCGGTCCAGCTGCTGCCGCAGCGCACCGCGCTGACCGACGTCGAGGTCGCCGGCGTCACCGTCCCCAAGGGCGCGCCGCTGGTCCTGGTGCTCGCCTCCGGCAACCGGGACCCGCTGCGCTTCCGCGACCCGGACCGCTTCGACCCGGCCCGGCGGGACAACCAGCACCTCGGCTTCGGCGGCGGCGTGCACAGCTGCTTCGGAGCGCCGCTCGCCAGGGTCGAGGGGCAGATCGCCCTCACCGCGCTCGCCCGCCGCCTCGACGGCCCCCGCCTGCTCCAGGACCCGCCCGTGTACCGCCGCAGCCCGATCCTGCGCGGGCCCCGCCACCTGCCGCTGGCGATCTCCGGCATCACGGACTGAGCCCGTCGGCCGCCCGCCCCGCTACGAGCCCGCGGTGGCCGCCTCCAGCGTCGTGGCCATCACCGGGCTGGTGAAGGTGTTCGTCGCGTCCGCCGTGGACTGGTGGTAGGAGCCCCACTTGAGGTAGTTGCGGTCGCCGTCCCAGGTGGTGCCGGTGAAGGTGCCCGAGCCCGTCGTGAACGTCTGCTTCACGCCGTCGAACCAGAAGTCGATGGTGCCGTCGGTGCGCCCCAGACGGATCTTCAGCGCGTACGAGTGCCACGTGTTGTTCGTGGTCTGCGCCGTCCACAGGGAGCGCGACACGTGGTCGATGTCCCACTCCTGGAGGCGCACCCGCCCGTTGGTGATGTCGATCTCGATCGGGTGGTTGGCCGTGTCGGTGCTCGGCGAGCACTTCAGCTGGAACACGTACCGGCTGTTGGTGTCCTTGACGTCCACCTTGGACGACCAGCCCAGGTAGAAGGTGTCGCCCTCCTTCAGGTCCGGGCTGAGCGTCTCGCAGCGCTCCTCCCCGGCGGCCTGGAAGGCCCGCCACACGTTGCCCTTGACGGCGTCCTTGACGACGCCGAAGTTGCCGGCCGCGCACTGGACGGCCTTGAACGAGGACGGGCCCGTGCTGGTGCTCGGCGTCCACAGGACCTGGCCGGCCGCGCTGCTGGGCGTCACCCCGGCGCAGGTGAGCGCGAAGGTGCCGAGGGCGACGACGGCGGCGGCCTTGCGGCGGGGGGTCAGAAGGGACATGCCTCTCCCAGGGGGATGAGTGGCCGATACGGGTGAGCAGTGGAGCGAGCAGTGATTCGACCACCAACCGGCCCGTCCGGGGAAGACGGAGCGGCCGGTGGAAGATCCTTTTCGGACACTTCCGCCGGCCGCCCCTGCGACCTGAACCCGGACCGGGCCCCGTCCGTTACGGCCTGCGCGGCTCCCCGCCGTCCGAAGCGCCCCCGGAGCCCCTGGAGCCCGCGGCACCGCCGGAGCCCCCGGAGCCCGCGGCGCCCTCGGCGTCCTCGTCGTACGAGGAGGTGCCCTCGTCCAGCAGCGGCTCCTGCGTCTTGAGGTGCGCCGGGGCCAGCGCCCGCAGCGTGTGGTAGCCGGTGATGACCACCAGCGTGCCCAGCGCGATGCCGCTGAGGCTGAAGGTGTCGGTGAACTTCAGCGTCACGTTGCCGATGCCGATGATGATGCCCGCCGCGGCCGGCACCAGGTTCAGCGGGTTGCGCAGGTCCACCTTGGACTTGATCCAGATCTGCGCGCCCAGCAGGCCGATCATGCCGTAGAGGATCACCGTGATCCCGCCGAGCACCCCGCCCGGGATCGCGGCCACGATCGCGCCGAACTTCGGGCAGATGCCGAACAGCAGCGCGAAGCAGGCCGCGGCCCAGTAGGCGGCCGTCGAGTAGACCCGGGTGGCGGCCATGACGCCGATGTTCTCCGAGTACGTCGTGTTCGGCGGGCCGCCGACCGCGGTGGAGAGCATCGAGCCGACGCCGTCCGCGGAGATCGCGGTGCCCAGCTTGTCGTCCAGGTTCGAGCCGGTCATCTCGCCGACCGCCTTGACGTGCCCGGCGTTCTCCGCGACCAGCGCGATCACCACCGGCAGCGCCACCAGGATCGCCGACCACTGGAAGGACGGGCCGTGGAAGGTCGGCAGGCCGATCCAGTCCGCCTTGCCGACACCCGACAGGTCCAGGCGCCAGTGGTCGGTCATCTGCCCGTTGCCGCCCACCGAGTGGATCTTCCCGAAGACCCGGTCGAACAGCCAGGAGATCCCGTAGCCGAACAGCAGCCCCAGGAAGATCGCCACCCGCGACCAGAAACCGCGCAGGCACACCACCGCCAGACCGGTGAACAGCATCACCAGCAGCGCCGTCCACTGGTCCTGCGGCCAGTACGTCGAAGCGGTCACCGGCGCCAGGTTGAAGCCGATCAGCATGACCACCGCACCGGTGACGATCGGCGGCATCGCGGCGTGGATGATCCGCGCCCCGAACCGCTGGACCGCCACACCCACCAGGAACAGCGCCACACCCACCACGAACACCGCGCCGGTCACCGTCGCGCTGGTGCCGCCCTGCGCCCGGATCACCGCCGCCACACCCACGAAGGACAGCGAGCAGCCCAGGTAGCTGGGCACCCGGCCCTTGGTGGCCACCAGGAAGATCACGGTCGACACGCCGGACATCATGATCGCGAGGTTCGGGTCGAGCCCCATCAGCACGGGCGCCACGAAGCTCGCCCCGAACATCGCCACCACGTGCTGGGCGCCGAGCCCCACCGTGCGGGGCCAGGAGAGCCGTTCGTCGGGACGGACGACCGCCCCCGGCGCGGGCGTGCGCCCGTCACCGTGCAGCTTCCAGCGCACGCCGAGATCCATGGTGAGGTTTCGCTTTCTCTGTACTTCCGAAGAACTGTCCGCACCATTGTGGTGGCTGGCGGATGGCTCCGCGGCCACTGACCCCCCGCGTGAGCTGCGCCGACGGGGCGCGGCGACCCCGGAGCCGCCTCCTCCGCTCCGGCTCAGCCCTCCCGGCGGCCCCACTCGCTGCTGCCCGGCGGGTAGGAGTAGCCCGGCCGCCCCACGCCCGCGCTGGTGCGGAACGCCGTGCCCTTGGCGTTGACCCGCACCGTGCCCTTGCGCCCGCCGCTGGACCAGTCCAGGGCCAGCTCCCAGCGCACGTCGTGGGCCCGGGTGCGCGCGGTGACGTAGAGGACCTCCGGATCGGACTCGCTCACCTTGCGGGGGAAGTCGCGCTGCCCGCGCCGCGCGGCGACCGTCGGACTGCCGGCGTCCAGGTCGACGTCGAAGGAGGCGCTCTCCACGTCACCGCCGCAGCCGTCCCCCATCACGTAGTCGTTCCAGGCGAGCGGCGCGCCCTTGGTGAGGACCCGCACGTGCAGCGCCTCCAGGACGACCGTGTCCTTCCCGGTGCCCTGGACGGTCAGCGCGACCCGCTGCTCCCCGGAGGCCACCGCGCCGTAGGCCGCCGCCCAGCGCGGCGCGTCCTGCTCACCGGCGGGCGGGCCGACCTGCTGAGGCGGGCTGTTGACCAGGAAGTGCTGGTAGCACGGGTTGTCGTAGACGAAGGAGCGGGTCGCGACCTTCAGCGGGTCGGCGGTGGGGGAGGCGGTGGCGCCGGGAGAGGGGGAGGCGGCGGCAGTCGTCGGGGCGGCGCCGTCCGGAGCGGGGGCGGGGGAGCCGGAGGCGGAGGGGGAGGGCGCGCCGCTCTCCCCGCCCGGGGCGGGGGAGGAGGCCTCCGCCGTGGCGGGCCCGGCGGCGTCCGGCTGTCCGGCGTCCGGCTGCTCGGTGCCGGTGGTGACCGGCGCGGCGCCGCCGGCCGACGGCGGGCCGTCGGCCCGGCCCCCGCCCTTGGCCCCGCCGAACGGCGCCAGACTGAGCGCCACCGCCCCCAGCACGGCCGCCGTCGCGACGGCGGCCACCAGCAGGCCGCGCCGGCCCCGCCCGGGCGCCGCCGTCTCGGGCACCACGCCGACGGCGACCGGCTCGTCCTCCTCGTCCACGGCCGGCGCCGAATCCGGCACCGGCATCACATCCGGGACCGGCACCGGCACCACATCCGGCACCGGTGTCACCCCCACCGCCGCCCCCGACTCCGGCCCGGAGACCGCCTCCGCCCGCCCCCGGCGCGTCCCGTCCGCCAGGATCCAGCGCCGGTGCAGCTCCGTCATCTCCTGCGGCGTCGCCCGGCAGGCCCGCGCCAGCCGGTCCAGCGGCGCGAACTCGGTGGGCACCACCGTGCCGTTGCAGTAGCGGTGCAGCGTCGAGGTGCTCAGGTGCAGGCGCTTGGCCAGCGCCCCGTAACTGAGCCCCGAACGCTCCTTGAGTTCCCCCAGCAGGGCCGCGAGAGCGTCCCCCGCCGGGCTCCCCGTCGTCTGCGACTGTTCCATCGCACATCCCCCACGTCTCATCCACACGTTCCAGGGCCCCGGCATCCCCCCTGCTCAGAGCCCGTCCCAGTGTCCCACCGTCCCTGACGGTCCGTTGACCGTGGCGGCCGGGACGGATCGCCGAGCAGGATCCGGTCACCGAGCAGCACACCCACCCGAACACCGAAGGGGCCACGGCCACATGTCCGGCATCCGCACCGCCCGCACCGCCCGCACCCGCCTCCTGACCGCCGCCGCGAGCGTGGCGATCGCCGCACTCACACTGAGCGCCTGCAACGACGACGCGGCGGACGCGGGCGGCAGGACGACGACCGCGAACACCCCGGCCCCCGCCGCGACCGCCCCGGCGACGGCCGCCCCCGCCCCCGCACCCGCCACCACCGAAACCACCGGCACCAGCACCGGCACCGGCACCAGCACCGGCACCAGCACCGGAACCACCGGAACCACCACCGGCGCCAAGCCCGCCCCCGTCCCCGCCCCCACCACCGCCAAGCCCACCGCGAAGGCCCCCGCCCCGCAGCCCCCGGCCGCCGCCAAGGCCGTCACCTGCGAAGGCTCCACCACCAAGACCGTCGCCGCCCCGCTGGCCCGCCCGCTCAACCACCTCCTGCTCACCGTCACCAACACCGGCAGCGCCCCCTGCCACCTCTACGGCTACCCGGCCGTGCGCTTCGGCGAGGCCCAGTCCGTGCCGCCGGTCATCGAGGACTCCAAGCCGCAGGCCGTCGTCACCCTCATGCCCGGCCAGGCCGGCTACGCCGCCGTGAACCTCTCCGCCACCGACGGCAGCGCCGCGCACGGCCACACCGAGACCACACTGACCGTCTACTTCCACGGCCCCTCCGGCAACGAGAGCGTCGGAACGGGAAGCAACCCCGCGATGCCCCCGAAGGGTCTGTACATCGACGACTCGCTCAAGGTCACCTACTGGCAGCAGACCATGGACGACGCCGTCGCCGGGTAGCGCGCGACCGGCGGCGGGGCCGTACCCCGGCCCCGCCGCCCGTACGACGCACCGAGACCGTCGGACCCCGACTGCCAGACCTCGACTGCCAGACCCTGAAACCGTCAGATCGCCTATTTTCGATGCTCGTCATATTCCACCTGGGGGGTGCGTGAAGTTCCGACTGCTGGGAACGGTGGCCGTCGTGGCCGAGAACGGCCGGGAACTCGCGGCCGGATCGGCCAAACGCCGCAGCCTGCTCGCCATGCTGCTGCTCAACCCCGGAGCACCGGTCACCGTCGAACGGCTCACCGAGACCCTCTGGGACGAGGAACCGCCCCGCCACTCACGCACCGTCATCCACAACCACGTCTCCGCCCTGCGCGCCCTGCTCACCGCCCACGACGCCCACGACGCCGGCATCGAACTCGTCACCGACAACGGCGCCTACCTGCTGCGCACCCCCGACCTCGCGGTGGACGCCACCCGCTTCGAACACCTCGTGGCCCACGCCCGCCACCTGCCCGACGCCGGACAGGCCGCCACCGCCCTGCGCGAAGCACTCGCCCTGTGGCGCGGCCCCGCCCTCACCGGCACCACCGCCGGCCTGCCGCTGCGCTGCGCCGCCCGCGCCCTGGAAGAACAGAGGCTGAGCGCCGCCGAGGAACTGGCCCGCGCCCACAGCAGGCTCGGCGACCACGCCGCCGCCGCCGGCCTGCTGCACGTCGAGGCCTCCGCGAACCCGCTGCGCGAACCCCTGGTCGCCGAGCTCATCCACGCCCTCGGCCGCGCCGGCCGCCGCTCGGAGGCCCTGGACTGGTTCCACCGCACCCGCCACGCCCTGGCCGGGGAACTCGGCATCGACCCCGGACCGGAACTCACCGAGGCCTACGACCGCCTGCTGCGCACCGACGCCCCGCCGCGCACCGGCCCGTTCCCGCGCACCGACCCCTCCCCGCGCCCCGCCACCCCGGCCCACCGCCCCGACCGGGTGCCGCCCGCCCGCCTCCCCAGCGACCAGGAGCAGTACGACCGGATGCCCCCCGCACCCCCCACCCCCGGGCGACCCCCCACCCCGCCCGCCCCGCCCCTCGCCCCCACCCAGCCCGCCCCCTGGCCCTTCCCCCGCCGCCCGCGCGGCTTCACCGGCCGCCAGGACGAACTCGCCGCCCTCGACCGCGCCACCGACACCCCCGGCGCCATCGCCGTCCTCACCGGCGGCGCCGGCATCGGCAAGACCGCCCTCGCCGTCCACTGGGCCCACCACCACCGCCAGGACTTCCCCGACGGCCGCCTCTTCGTCGACCTCTGCGGCCACAGCCCGCTGCCCGAACGCGACACCGCCGCCGTCCTGCGCGAACTGCTCCTCGCCCTCGGCCTGCCCGCCGAACGGATGCCCGCCACCCCCGAGGCGATGACCGCCCGCTACCGCGAACTGACCGCCACCCGCCGGATGCTGATCGTCCTGGACAACGCCCGCCGCTCCGACCAGGTCCGCCCCCTGCTGCCCGACGGCGACGACTGCGTCACCCTCGTCACCAGCCGCGACCGCCTCGGCGGCCTGGTCGCCACCGACGCCGCCCGCCCCGTCCCGCTCGCCGAACTCTCCTCCCCCCAGGCCGTCACCCTCCTCGCCGCCACCCTCGGCCCCGACCCCGTCGCCGCCGAACCCCAGGCCGCCACCCGCCTCGCCCGCCTGTGCGACGGCCTGCCCCTCGCCCTGCGCCTGGCCGCCGCCCGCCTCGCCACCGGCCCCGCCCGCACCCTGGCCGCCCTCGCCGACGAACTCGCCGACGAACAGGACCGCCTGGACCTCCTCCACGTCGAGGACACCAGCGTCGCCGCCGCCCTCGCCCTGACCGTCCAACACCTCAGCGAACCCGCCCGCCGCACCCTCCACCGCCTCGGCACCCACACCGGCACCACCCTCGACAGCCGCACCGCCGCCGCCCTGGCCGGCTGCCGCCCCGAGGAAGCCGCCGACGCCCTGACCCAACTCGCCACCGCCCACCTGATCGTCCAGATCGGCCGCGACGCCTACACCCTCCACGACCTCGTCCGCCTCTACGCCCGCAGCCTGCCCGGCGACACCGACCCCGACGTCCTGCCCCGCCTCCTCGACCACCTCCTCAACACCCTCCTCACCGCCTGCGCCGCCGCCGAACCCGGCAGCGAACCCTGCTGCGCCCTGCCGCCCGGCACCCGCCGCCCCGCGGAGGTCCGCCCCTTCCCCGACCGCGCGAGCGCCCTCGCCTGGTACGCCGCCGAACGCGACACCCTGTGCGGCGCCGTCGAGGCGGCCGTCGCCGCCGGGCTCCACGACCGCGCCTGGCGCCTGGTCCTGCTCCAGTGGCCGCTGATCGTCTGGCAGGTCGGCGACGACTGGGCCCCGCTGCTCGAACACGGCCTGGCCGCCGCCGAAGCCGACCGCGACCCCGGCGCCCAGTCCCGCGCCCGGGCCCTGCTGGGCTGGGTCCTGCTGGAGGAAGGCCGCCCCGACCAGGCCCTCGTCCACCTGGAACGCGCCCCCGACCTCGCCGCCCGGGCGGGCGACACCGCCGCCCAGGCCGTCGCCCTGGTCAACCTCGCCGTCGCCCTCGCCCGCCACGGCGGCCACGACGACCGCACCCGGGTCCGCACCCTGCTGACCCAGGCCCTGGCCCTGGCCGAACAGGCCGCCCGCGCCGACCTCGTCGCCCTCGCCCGCCAGCACCTGGCCGCCGAGTGCCTGGCCACCGACGCCCCCGAGGAGGCCGCCCACCACGCCGCCCGCGGGCTGGCCGTCGCCGAACCGCCCTTCCCGGTCACCCGCCGGGTCGTCCTGCAGACCCTCTACGGCCGGGCGCTGGCCGCCCTGGGCCGCCCGCAGGAGGCACAGCTCCAACTCGCCGCCGCCGTCCGCACCGCCCGCGCCCACCAGTACGGGGAGGGCGAGGCCCAGGCCGGCGCGGCCCTGCACGCCCTGTCCGGCGCCACCCCCGCCGCCGCCCCGACGGACCGCCACCGCATGACGCCCCCCTACTGAACCCGCCGCACCCCGCCCGCCCCGCCCGCACCCCGCCCGCCCCGCCCGCCCCTCCCGCGACCACCGCCCCCACCAGCCGGGCGACCCCGCACACCGCACCGCGGGCGCAGCACTGGAGGGGCGGACGGGCGGGAAGGATGCGGGCACCGGGGGAGCCGGCACACCGTCTGCCGAGGGAGCGCGCGATGACCACGCCGCCGGAGCCGAGCCGTCGCTCCGAACTGATGGAGCTGTACCTGCTCGCCGTGGAGATGGCCGACCGGATCTCGGAGCGCCGGGGCAGCGCCAACACCTTCTTCCTGTCCGTGCAGACCGCGCTGGTCACCCTGATCGGCTTCGGCATCCCCAAGCTCTCCGAGTCCCCGTGGTGGGTGCCGGCGGCCGTGGCCCTGGCCGGCATCACCCTCTCCGGCGCCTGGTGGATGCAGCTGCGCAGCTACCGGGACCTCAACGGCGCCAAGTTCCAGGTCATCAACGACCTGGAGAAGAGGCTGCCGGCGCAGATCTTCGCCGCGGAGTGGGACATCCTCAGGAACGGGTCGACGCCCGGCCGCCACCACCGGCACTACACCGAACTCGGCACCAGCGAACGGGCCGTGCCGATCATCTTCGCCGCGGCCCACCTGATCCTGCTCACCGGCACCCTCGCCACCGGCACACTGGCCGTATGAGCCACCTCGATCCCATCGCCGACCTGATCCGCGCCTGCCTGCCCGACGAGGCGAGACCCCCCGCGGGCTCCGACGACCTGTTCCGCATCTACGCCGTGCTGCTCCAGGCCAAGGGCGAGCAGGTCACCGACGAGGACGTCCACAACGCCTGGACGGCCTGGACCCAGACCACCGACGGCACCCACCGGTCCCTGGTGCCCTTCCGCGACCTCGACGCCCCCACCCGCGCCCTCGACGCCCCGTACACCCTCGCCATCCGCACCGCCGCCCGCAGGCTCCACCACCCCGCCTGACGACGGCGGCCGCGGGCCGGGGGAGCGCCCCGGCCCGTCCGGCGGCCCGCACCCGAACCCGTCACCCGCGGCCGACCCGCCCCCACCTCCGGCTCCGGTGCGGCGTCCTGACGGGCAGGGCGTTCCGGCGACCGCCCGCACCTTGATCAAATACCGTCAAGTTGTCTGTACAGCTCGGCGCTTCTTGCCGGTCATCGGCCCGTCATCGGACACCACGGCTGCGTCCATCTCGGTCTCGTACACATAACGGGTCCGGTCCGAACCGCGCGGCCCGGCCCCCGAACCGAAGACCGCGGTCCGTCCACAAGGAGCCCCACCCCCATGAGTCCGAAGCCCGAACTGTCGCGCCGCAGCGTCCTCGGCGGCGCGGCGGCGGCCGCGGTGCTGTCCGCCCTCCCGATCAGCGTCCGGCAGGCACTCGCCGCACCGGCGCGGCCCGGCAAGCTGGCGGACATCCGGCACGTCGTGGTGTTCATGCAGGAGAACCGCGCCTTCGACCACTACTTCGGCACCCTGGCGGGCGTGCGCGGCTTCGGCGACCGCACCGCCGTGCGCGGCGTCGACGGCCGCTCGGTGTTCCACCAGCCCGACCCCGGCCGCAAGGAGGGCTACCTGCTGCCCTTCGCGATGAACGCCGCCCACACCAGCGCCTACCAGCAGGGCGCGCCGTCCTTCGGCTACGGCGACTCGATGAGCGCCTGGAACGAGGGCCGCGCCGACGGCTCCGTCACCCGCCGCTCCTCCGGCTGGCTCGGCCAGGGCTACTACGAGTCCGCCGACATGCCCTTCTACCACGCCCTCGCCTCGGTGTTCACGGTCTGCGACGCCTACTACTCCTCGACGCAGTGCAACACCAACACCAACCGCGACCACGCGATGACCGGCACCAGCGGCGGCACCGTCCGGGACGTCCCGGTGACGGACAACACCGAGATCCCCGGCGGCTACGAGTGGACCACCTACGCCGAGCGCCTGGAGAAGGCGGGCGTCAGCTGGAAGACCTACCAGGCCCTCGACAACTTCGACGACAACGCCCTCGCCTGGTTCGCCCCCTTCGTCAAGGCCAAGCCCGGTGAGCCGCTGTACGAACGCGGCATGCGCGCCGTCGGCGACCCGGCCAAGAAGGACGACCCCTTCGCCATGGGCGACGCCCTCGTCGAGGCCTTCACCGCCGACGTCCAGGCCGACCGCCTCCCGCAGGTCTCCTGGATCGTGGCCCCCGCGGCCCTGTCCGAGCACGCCAACTACGCGCCGCCGAACGGCGAGCACCTCACCGCCCGGCTGCTGTCCGCGCTCGCCGCCAAGCCCGAGGTGTTCCAGAAGACCGTCTTCATCCTCAACTACGACGAGCACGGCGGCTTCTTCGACCACCAGCTGCCGCCCGTCCCGCCGCTGGCCGCCGGCCGCGGCAAGTCCAGCGTGTCCGTGGACGGCGAGGTCGTCGTCCGCGTCGCCAAGGGCTCCGCCACCTACCACCGCGTCGTCAACCAGGACGGCAGGTACCGGGTCAAGGCCGCCGACGGCACCCTCACCTGGTCCGACACCCTGCCCGCCGGCGAGACCCTCGTCTCCGGCCCCTACCCGATGGGCCTGGGCGTGCGGGTGCCGATGGTCGTCGTCTCCCCGTGGACGCGCGGCGGCGTCGTCGACTCCACCGTCTACGACCACACCTCCGTCCTGCGCTTCCTGGAACAGCGCTTCGGCGTCCAGGAACCCAACATCAGCCCCTGGCGGCGCGCCGTCTGCGGCGATCTCACAGGCGTCTTCGACTTCTCCGGCCGCAATCCCGCCTGGCCCCAGCTGCCCGACACCAGCGGCAACCGCCAGAAGGTCACCGACACCGGCAAGCTCCCCGCCCCCACCGTCCCCAGCCCGCAGACCTTCCCCCAGCAGCAGCGCGGCACCCGCACCGCCCGCCCCGCCCCCTACAACCTGCTCGTCAAGCCCCGCCTCAAGGGCGACGAGCTCACCCTCGACTTCGTCAACCAGGGCCGCCAGGGCGCCGTCTTCGCCGTCTACCCCGCCTCCGGCGAAGCCCCCAGGCACTACACCGTCGCCGCCAAGTCCCGCCTGTCCGACGTCTGGAAGGTCGGCCCGGCCGGCTACGACCTGCGCGTCCACGGCCCCGACGGCGCCCTGTGGCACCTGCGCGGCGACACCGCCGCCGGCTACGAGGTCTCCCTCTCCGAGGAAGGCAACGGCAAGGTGCTGGAGGTCGACGTCATCAACCGCTCCCGCACCGCCCAGACCTTCCTGGTCGGCGACCTCGCCTACGGCGACGGCCTGCGCGAGGTGCGCGTCGCGGCCGGCGACGACCGCACCGTCAACCTCAAGGTCGGCCCCGAGGGCTGGTACGACGTCGCCGTCACCGTCCAGGGCGACCTCGGCTTCCGCCGCCGCATCGCCGGGCGCTTCCCCTGGGACGAGCACACCGTCACCGACCCGGCCCTCGGCCTGGCCGACCCGCTCACCGTCGAGCTCTCCCTCGGTGCCGCCTCCACCACCATCGACGAAGCGATCCTGCTGCCCGGCCGCCCCGCCACGATCACCGCCACCCTCACCGCCACCACCGCCCTCACCCGCCTGGAGACCCAGCCGCTGCTGCCGCCCGGCTGGAGCGCCACCGCCGTCACCCCCGCCCCCGACAAGCTCGCCGCCGGCGCCCGCGCCACCGCCGTCTGGCAGGTCACCCCGCCCGCCCAGCTGCCCGCCGTCCCCACCCACCGCCTGCTGGTCACCGCCCGCGCCCAGGCCGACGGCCGCCAGGCCCTCGCCGACGGCGAACTCGCCGCCCGCACCGCCCCGGTGATGACCGGCCACCTCCTCGACCAGGACTTCGAGTCCCTGGCCGGCGTCCTCAAGCCGGAGTCCGGCCTGCTCGGCTGGACCGCCCAGGCCCCCGAGGGCTGGACGGTCGTCAACGCCCCCGGCATGCCCCAGGGCACCGTGCGCCTCCAGGGCTGGACCTTCCACACCAAGCGCGAATGGGCCACCCTCGGCGCCCAGGACCGCGGCAACTTCACCCGCGCCCTCGGCGTCGTCGCCGTCGCCGACCCCGACGACTGGGACGACACCGGATCCCCCTCCCGCAAGGGCGTCTTCGACTCCACCCTCGTCTCACCGGCCGTCACCATCCCGGCCGGCACCGGCACCCTCCACCTCGCCTTCGACTCCCACTACCGCCAGGAAGCCCCCCAGAAGGCCACCGTCACCGCCGTCTTCGACAACGGCACCGAGACCCGCCTGCTCACCTACGGCTCCGACCCGACGGGCAACGACAACGCCGGCAAGGACGCCCAGAACGCCCGGATCACCCGCGCCATCGCCGTCCCCGCCGGCGCCCGCAGCGTGACCCTCAGGTTCCGCATGTACGACGCGGGCAACAACTGGTTCTGGGCCCTGGACCACATCCGCCTCGACACCCGCCCCGTCACCGACTGACCCCCGCCCCTCACCCCGGCCCGCCCGAGCCTTCGCGCCCGGGCGGGCCGCAGGCGTGCGTGCCCTCGGCGCCGCTGCGCGGCGGCGCGCCGACCGGCGCGGTGTTCCCGTGCGCCCGGCAGCGGGGCCGCCTAACCCCGCTGCCGCCCGACGACGGCGCCGGCGGGGGCCCCGGCGGGGGCGGCGAAGCGCGGCAGGACCTCCTCGGCGAGCTCCTGGAGCAGCTCGTCCACGGGCCGGTCGTTGGGCCGCAGGTTGAAGGAGACGTGGGCGACGCCGAGGGCGTTCATCAGCTCCAGGTGCTCGATCAGCGCGGTGCGCCCGGTGTGCAGGCCGAGCCGGATGGGGCGCGGCGCGGCGGCCGGGTCCTCGTCGAGGGTGAGCACCATCGGCGTCAGGTACGGCTTGTCGCCGGCGAGGTCGCGCCACTGGCGCATCCGCAGCCGCAGCGCGCCGAGGTCGCGCGGGTAGTTGAGGGAGGCGTCGGCGTGCTCGGCGATCCACTCGGGGCTCTGCTGGGCGCCGCCGGCGACGGCGATCGGGATGCCGGCGGGGTGGACGGGCTTGGGCAGGACCTCCAGCTGCCGGTCGGCGCCGAGGCCGGCGGCGGGCAGCTCCAGCGGGCCGGGGCGCCAGGCGGCGCGCAGGGTCTCCACGCCGGTGCGGAAGGCCTCGCCGCGGCCCTGGAAGTCGCGGTCGAACAGCGGGTACTCCACGGGGCGGTCGCCGCTGGCCAGGCCGAGCAGCAGGCGTCCGCCGGAGAGGGCGTCGACGGTGGCGGCGGCCTTGGCGACCAGCAGCGGTTCGCGCAGCGGCAGCACGATCGCGCCGGTGGCCAGGACGGCGTCCCCGGTGAGGGCGGCGAGGTGGCCGAGGTGGGTGAAGGTCTCGAAGACGCTGCCGGCGTCGCCGAACTGGAGGGGGTCGTAGAGCGGGACGTCGCGCACCCACAGGGCGGCGAAGCCGAGGCGGTCGGCGAGTGTGGCGAGGCGGGCGTGCTCGGCGAGGCCGGGGACGCCGAAGGGCCGGCCGGCCGCGCGGTCGGCCCGGCCGCGGTCCTGGCCCCAGTCGTTGTCCAGGGGCAGTTCCAGGCCGATGGTCAGCCGGCCGTCGGCGGGGGCGAGTCGGGCGAGTGCGGGGTGGGGCAGTGCCATGGCGGGGGTCCTTGCGAAAAAAGCCCGTCCCGGGCGGCGGTGCGGACCGCCCGGGACGGGAGTGGTGGGGCGGTGGGTCAGCTCGCGTTGAACTCGTCCGGGTGCGGGCCGGTGCGCAGGTCGCGGTCGCCGGCAGCGATCGCGGCCATGTCCTGCTCGGTCAGCTCGAAGCCGAAGACGTCGAGGTTCTGGCGGATGCGGGCCGGGGTGACCGACTTGGGGATGACGATGTTGCCGAGCTGCAGGTGCCAGCGCAGCACGACCTGGGCCGGGGACTTGCCGGTGCGCTCGGCGATCGCGGTGATCGCCGGGTCGCCGAGGACGGCGCCCTGGGCGAGCGGGCTCCAGGCCTCGGTGGCGATGCCGTGCTTGGCGTGGAAGGCGCGCAGCTCGGCCTGCTGGAGGCCGGGGTGCAGCTCGACCTGGTTGACGGCGGGCACCAGCGAGCTGTTGTCCAGCAGGCGCTGGAGGTGGGCGGGCTGGAAGTTGGAGACACCGGCGGCGCGGATGCGGCCCTCGGCGGCGAGGTGCTCCAGGGCGCGCCAGGAGTCCGGGTAGAGGTCACGGGCCGGGGTGGGCCAGTGGATGAGGTAGAGGTCGACGTAGTCCAGGCCGAGCTTGGCGAGGCTGTCGTCGAAGGCGCGCAGGGTGGCGTCGTAGCCCTGGTCGGCGTTCCACAGCTTGGTGGTGACGAACAGGTCCTCGCGGGCCACGTCGGAGGCGGCCAGGGCGCGGCCGACGCCGGTCTCGTTGCCGTAGATGGCGGCGGTGTCGATGCTGCGGTAGCCGGCCTCCAGGGCGGAGGCGACGGCGGCGGTGGTCTGGTCGTCGGGGACCTGGAAGACGCCGAAGCCGAGCTGGGGGATCTCGACGCCGTTGTTCAGCTTCACGGTGGGGACGCTGGGAGTGGTCATGGTCTGGCTCCTTCAGGCGGTGCGGTGGGTGAGGGGGTGGTGGACGGTCCGGGCGCGGGTGGCGCTGCTCACCGGCCGAGCCGGTCGAGCGCGGCGGCGGCGAAGGAGTGGTCCTGCTCGGGGGCGCCGCCGCCGACGCCGATGGCGCCGACGAGGCGGCCGTCGCGGTGGACCGGGATGCCGCCGGCGATGAACAGCAGCGGGCGGTCCAGCGCGGTGGGCAGGGTGTGGAACGGCCCGTCGGGCTTGACCAGGTCGACCAGGTCGGCGGTCGGGGCGTTCAGCTGGAGGGCGGTGTAGGCCTTGCGGGTGCTGGTCTCGCCGGAGATCAGCACGGCGCGGTCGTCGCGGCGGAAGGCGAGCAGGTGGCCGCCCGCGTCCAGGACGGTGACGCTGACCGTCACGCCGGCGGCCTCGGCGGCGGCGCGGGCGGTGTCGACCAGGCGCTCGGCGTCGGTGATCGTGAGCGGGGCGACGGCGGTGGTGCTCATGGTGGTGCTTCTCCCGGTGGTGGGGTGGGTTCCGGTCGGATCGATGGTCAGTGGCGCAGGGCGGCGTGGCGGGGAGCCGCGCTGGTGGTGACGGCCTCACGGGTGTGGTCGCGGCGCTCCAGGGCGGCGGACCAGAAGGCCAGCAGCAGGGCGGCGGCGGCGAGGACGGCGCCTACCCAGTTCGGGGCGGTGTAGCCGAGGCCGGCCGCGATCACCATGCCGCCGAGCCAGGCGGCCAGCGCGTTGCCGAGGTTGAAGGCGCCGATGTTGACGGCGGAGGCCAGGGTCGGGGCGCCGTGGGCCTGGTCCAGGACCCGCTTCTGCAGCGGGGGGACGGTGGCGAAGCCGAGGGCTCCGACCAGCAGGACGCTGACGGCGGCGAGGACCTTGTTGTGGGCGGTGAGGGTGAACAGCGCCAGCACCACGGCGAGGCCGCCGAGGGTGGTGTAGAGCATCGGCATCAGCTTGCGGTCGGCGTAGCGCCCGCCCAGCAGGTTGCCGAGGAACATGCCGACGCCGAACAGCACCAGCAGCCAGGTGACGGAGCCGTCGGCGTAGCCGGCGACGTTGGTCATCATCGGGGCGATGTAGGTGATCGCGGCGAAGACCCCGCCGAAGCCGAGCACGGTCATCGCCATCGCGAGCAGCACCTGGGGGTTGCGGAAGGCGGTGAGCTCGCGGCGCAGGTGGGCGCCCTCGGCGCGGGGCATGGCGGGGACGAGCTTGGCGATGCCGAGCAGGCCGATCACGCCGAGCGCGGCGACGCCGGCGAAGGTGGTCCGCCAGCCGACGGCCTGGCCGATGTAGGTGCCCAGCGGGACGCCGACGATGTTGGCGACGGTCAGCCCGGTGAACATGGTGGCGATGGCGCCGGCCTTCTTCTGCGGGGCGACGAGGTCGGCGGCGACGACGGAGCCGATGCCGAAGAAGGCGCCGTGGGCCAGCGAGGTCACGATGCGCCCGGCCAGCATCACGGGGAAGGACGGGGCGGCCGCGGAGAGCAGGTTCCCGGCGACGAACAGGCCCATCAGCAGCATGAGCATGGTCTTGCGGCTGATCCTGGTGCCGAGGACGGTCATCAGCGGGGCGCCGACGACCACGCCGAGGGCGTAGCCGGTGACCAGCAGGCCCGCATTGGGGATGGAGACGCCGTAGTCGCCGGCGATCTGGGGCAGGAGTCCCATGATCACGAACTCGGTGGTCCCGATCCCGAATGCGCCGATGGCCAGGGCGATGAGAGCGAGAGGCATGGGCCCGAACCCTTCTGTGATTGCTTGAGCTAGCGCCTTGCGTGCTTAAACAATAGTTGCAGACGCGCGATAAGTGCAAGCGCGGATATGGTGCATGCGCTCACAGCGATCGGGTGAAGGGTCCTGCGAGGCGGTGGAACGCGACCGGGCCCGGCCCGTCCCGACCGCGTGCGGCGGTCGGGACGGGCCGGGCCCGGGGGAGTGGGCGGCGCGGGCGCCGGCCGGGGTCAGCGGGTGGGCGGGAGGACGTCCACGGCCTCGACCGCGCGCACCAGCGAGGCGAGCTCGGGGGTGCGGGCGGCCTCGTCGAGCGCCTCGCGCAGCGCGGCGTCGCTGGTCGGCCGGGCCTCCTCCAGGAGCTTCAGGCCGTCCTGGCTCACGTTGGTGTAGATGCCGCGGCGGTCGGTCGGGCACAGGTAGCGCGACAGCAGCCCGCGGTCCTCCAGCCGGGTGACCAGGCGGGTGGTGGCGCTCTGGCTCAGCACGACCGCGTCGGCGACCTGCTTCATCTGCAGGTGCCCGCCCACTCCGTCGTGCTGGCGGCTGAGCACGTCGAGCAGCGAGTACTCGCGCACGCTCAGGTCGTGCTTGGCCTGCAGGGCGCGTTCGATGTGCGACTCGATCCTGCCGTGCAGGAGGGACAGGGCGCCCCAGCCGTTGGCGAGGGCGGTGAGCGCGGGGTCCGTGGCGGTCATGGGGCCCGGCCTCCTTCCAGATGTGGCTAGCCTCCAGGATAGGCCATGAACTGAAATATCGGCTAGAGCCTGTATGCCGCTCATGCAAGCAATCTTCCCGTGGGGGCGCGGGCGGGGCGCCGGGATGGAATGCCGGACGGTGCCCAGTATCCACAAGGGTTTGGCGCAAATGGTTCAGACCATTGACGCAGGGGGAAAGCAGATCCTACGGTGTCGGGCAACCGGTCTGGCGCGGGCATGCCATGTCTCGGGCAGACCGCCGTGCGCACCCCCACGCGCACGCGCACGCCCGCGCCGGGCGCACACTCCATCCACCCCCACGGAGGAGCACCATGCGCAAGCGCCACCTGATCGCGACCGCCATGGCCGCGATAGCCCTGCCGATCGCGGCGGCCCTGCCCGCCCAGTCGCACGGCTTCATCAACCTGCCGCCGAGCCGTTCCGCGCTCTGCGGCGCCAACGCCGTCCCGTGGGACTGCGGCGACATCCAGTGGGAGCCGCAGAGCGTCGAGGGCCCCAAGGGCTTCCCGAGCCGCGGCCCGGCCGACGGCACCATCTGCGCCGGCGCCGACGCCCGCTGGGCCCCGCTGGACAACCCCCGCGGCGGCGCCTGGCCGACCACCAAGGTGACGGCGGGCCAGCAGCTCAACTTCACCTGGAACATCGAGGCCCGGCACTCCACCACCAACTTCCGGTACTTCCTGACCAAGCCCGGCTACGACGCCAGTCAGCCGATCACCCGCGCCTCCCTGGACCTGACCCCGTTCCTGACCGTCCCCTACAACGGCCGCCAGCCCGCCGCCACCACCGTCCACACCGCGACGCTGCCCACCGGCCGCACCGGCCACCAGGTGGTCGTCGCCGTCTGGGACGTCGCCGACACCGGCAACGCCTTCTACTCCTGCACCGACGTGCAGTTCTGACGGCCACGGCCACCGCGACGGCCCCGCCCCCTCCCCGGGGCGGGGCCGTCGCCCCCTCCTCCCGCAGCCTCCGCGCCCGATCCGCCCCCAGCCCTCCGCGCCTGACCCGCCCCCTCGTGCTCGCGCGCGCCGCCGAAGCCGCAAATAGGTACATTTGCGACATTCGCCAGCAGTGCCAGGCCCCGCGCGTCCACGAAAGAAGGCCGACCGCCTTCGGAAAGGGTCTTTATGCGCCCCGACCTCAGCCCCGCCGTCCTCGCCGAGCTGCGCCGCCCGCGCCCCTATCCGGCGGTGTCGATCCTGATGCCGACCCACCGGCGGGAACCGGACAACACCCAGGACCCGGTCCGGCTGCGCAACCTGATCGCCGAGGCGAAGGAACGGGTCCAGGCCGACCCGAAGGTCTCCCGCGCCGACCGCATCGACGTGCTGGAGCAGCTCGACCGGGCCCTCACCGAGGTCGACCTCGTCCACGCCGAGGACGGCCTGGCGATCTTCGCCGCCCCCGGCGAGCACCAGGTCTGGTCACTCGGGCGCACCGCCCCCGCCCGGGTGGTCCTCTCCGACACCTTCCTGACCCGCAACCTGGTCGCCGCCCACGCCGCCGAGCGCCCGCACTGGGTCCTCGCCGTCGCCGCCGACAAGGTGGTGCTGTGGGGCGGCACCCAGGAGCGGGTCACCGAGGACAAGGCCCACGGCTTCCCGCTGACGCGCGTCTTCGACAACCCCGACCCCGAGCGCCAGGAGCAGATCGGCGACACGCCCAGCACCTTCCGCGACGAGGCCACCAAGACCTTCCTGCGCCAGGCCGACACCGAGGTCGGCAAGCTGCTGGCCGCCGCCCCCCGCCCGCTGTACGTGGTCGGCGAGGCCGCCGCCCTCGCCCTGCTGGACGCCGTCGGCCCGATCGCCAAGGAGTCCGCCGCCCAGCTGCCGCACGGCGGACTGGCCCAGGCCGACGCCGAGACCGTCCGCAAGGTGGTCGAGCCCGCCGTGCGCGCCCAGGCCGAGCGCGAGGTCGCCGAGGGCCTGGAACGGCTCGACAGGGCCCGCGGCGCCCAGCAGTTCGCCGCAGGCCTGGACGAGGTCTGGCAGAGCGTCGGCGAGGGCCGGATCGACCGCCTGGTGGTCGAGGAGAACTTCCGCGCCACCGTCCGCGACGACGGCGAGCACCTCGTGCCCGCCGAGGCCGGCCGGGAAGGCGCCCGCGAGGACATCGTCGACGAGGTCATCGAACACACCCTGGAGACCGGCGGCCGGGTCGTCTTCGTCCCCGACGACACCCTCGCCGACAGCGGCCGCGTCGCCGCCGCCCTGCGCTACTGACCGCCCCTCACCCGGCCGCACACCCCGGGGCCGTCGCACAGGGCGACCAAGGAACCGCACCACCCACCCCGCGCCGCCCGTCCGCCGGGCCCGCCATCCGCACCCGTACGGAAACGAACCGGCCAACCAGCGCAACGAACACGCCACCGTCGCGAACCGCACGCGCAATGGTCACGAACGGTTCCCGGACTCGTGGCATCCGGTTAGGCAACCCTCCCTAGCCTGCCGCGCATGACACAGAGTCACCGCCCCCGCGCACCCCGCCGCACCGGCCTGCTCGCCGCCGCCGTCGCCGCCTCGCTCACCCTGACCGCCGTCGCCCTGAACACCCCGAGCGCCGTGTCCGCCGAACCCGCACCCGCCGCCGCCGCGGCCGCCACCCCGGCCCCCGGCGAGGTCGTCCTCGACGAGCACTTCACCGGCACCGCCCTGCCCACCGGCTTCACCGCCGTCGAAGGCGACTGGAAGGTCGAGAACGGACGCCTCGTCGGCACCTCCGCCAACTCCGGCCAGCAGAGCCGGATCACCTTCGGCCGCCACCTCGACGACTTCCGCATCGAGGCCACCGCCCGCTTCGAGACCGCCCAGGACAGCGCCCGCTGGACCGCGCTCGGCCTCGACGTCCCCGCCGACGGCGCCACCCCCTGGTCCATCGCCACCATGCGCACCGGCACCACCGCCGCCAACGGCCTCGAATTCGCCCAGCGCACCACCGCCAACGCCTGGAACGTCACCAACACCGCCGCCGCCCCCACCGCCGCCGGCACCGGCCGCGACGTGCGCATCGCCGCCGAGGTCCACGGCACCACCGCCCGCTGGATCTTCGACGGCAAGGAGGCCATGCGCACCACCCAGGTCGCCCGCACCGCCGGCGGCGGCCAGGCGCTCGTCGTCAACGGCGCCAAGGTCTCCTTCGCCGACCTCAAGATCACCGCCCTCGCCCCCGGCGGCTGGCTGCGCCCGGCCGGCTCCCCGCTGACCGTCTTCGCCCACCGCGGCGCCTCCTCCGCCGCCCCCGAGAACACCCTGGTCTCCGACGAGATCGCCCGCCGCGGCGGCGCCGAGTGGATCGAGAACGACGTCCAGCCCAGCAAGGACGGCGTCCCCTACGTCCTGCACGACGACACCGTCGACCGCACCACCGACGGCAAGGGCCGCATCCGCGACCTGACCGCCGCCCAGCTCGACACCCTGGACGCCGGCTCCTGGTTCGGCCCGGTCTACGCCGGCACCCGCATCCCCACCCTCGCCGCCCAGCTGGAGGACCTGCGCACCCGCGGCGGCAACCTGCTGCTGGAGATCAAGGGCAAGCACAGCCGCGACGAGGTCGCCCGGATCGTCAAGGAGGTGCGCGACCACAAGATGACCGGCCGGGTCTTCGTCCAGAGCTTCGAGGTCGACGCCCTGCGCCACACCCGCGAACTGGCCCCCGAACTGCCGCTGGGCCTGCTGCGCGGCGACCTCGACGCCGACCCGGTCGCCATCTCCAGGGAACTCGGCCTGTCCGCCTACAACCCCTCCGACGGCGGCCTGTCCGCGCGCCCCAACGTGGTGAAGGACCTGCACGCGGCCGGCGTCGCCGTCAACGTCTGGACGGTCGACTCCGCCGCCCGCTGGAAGGCCCTGGAGGCCGCCGGCGTCGACGGCGTCATCACCAACCGCCCGGCCGAGCTGGCCGGCTGGAACAGCGCCTGGAGCCAGGGCGGCGCCCCCGTCCAGCCCGCCGCGCCCACCGTCGCGATAACCTCCCCGGCCGCCGGCACCACCCTCGACCGCGCCCAGCGCCCGGTGGCCGCCGTCCAGGCGAGCGGCGCCGACACCGTCCGCCTCACCCTGGACGGCAAGGAGCTGGCGCCCGGCACCGCCCTGGACACCACCGCCCTCGCCCTCGGCAAGCACACCCTGCGCGCCGAGGCGAACGGCGCCGGCGGCCGCGCCGAGACCACCGCCGAGTTCACCGTCGCCGCCACCCCCACCGGCCTGGCCGCCCTGGTGCTCACCTCCGGCGCCGACCGCAACGCCGTCGCCACACTGACCGTGATGCTCGGCCAGGGCCAGTACCAGCCGCTCGCCCAGTGGGCCGAGAACCAGTCCGGCCGCGGCGTGGCCGCCGACCGGGCCGCGCTGATCGCCGCCGACGCCCGCGCCCTGGACACCGCCGCCCGTAGCTGACGTCCCGCCCGGCACCCCCTTCGTGGCCCCGTACCGCCCGTCCGCGGTACGGGGCCACCGTCCGTGCATCCGGCGGTAGACGATCGATCAACGCCGCCGGGCCCCCGCGCGGCGGCGCCCTCCCGATCCGCCCGCCGCGCCGTCCATCACCCGTCTGCCCCGGCACGCCAGAGTCGGGCCCGTTCCCGACACGGGCAGCCGGAAGGCGCCCGGCAGACGACTCCCGGAAAGACGCCCCATGATGCTTCGCAAGGTACTCGGAACCGTGGCCGCCGCCGTCACGGCCGCCGCCGGCCTCACCCTCGTCACGCCGACCACGGCCTCCGCCGACATCACCACCGGGGTGGAGTGCCGCCAGTTCGTCGGCGGGATCAGCACGCCCATCGCGCGGGCGGGCACCATCACGCCCAGGAGCGGGGAAGGGGGCTGGGGCTCCGAGGCGGGCTCGCTGCTCGGCGGCGTCTTCTCGGGCGCCCAGTTCATCAAGTCGCTCATCGACGAGGCCAACAAGGCCGCCCAACTCCGCGAGAACCAGGCCGGGTTCATCGAGAGCCTGGAGAAGAAGCTGGAGTACCTCACCAAGGGCGAGTACAACATCAGCATCGTCCGCTCGGGCAAGGGCTTCGCGGAGAACGTCCTCCAGAAGTCCAGCTGCTTCGGCACCGTCCAGTACGAGGGCTCCGAGGAGAAGGCCCTGTACGACGTGTACGTCTTCGACTCCGACGGCCAGGTGTGGAGCAACAGCGGCAACTACGGCTACCAGAACTGGCGGCACTACGGGTTCACCCACTCCACCGGCACGGCGGGCAGCACCAGCGACAAGTACACCTACTGGTTCCCCACCACCCTCCAGAAGTCCGCCCACGACGCGGCGGACGCCCGCAACCGCGGGTCGGCCGGAAAGCCCGCCCACGGCAAGGTGGTCTCGCTGATCTCCGACAACGGCCTCGCGGTCGACCTCGCGGACGGCAAGAACTTCGCCGGGAACAAGATCTGGGCGTACGGGCCGAACGGCTCCGAGGCCCAGAAGTGGGTGCTGTGGGACAAGGGCAACGGCAACTGGCAGATCGAGACCGACCTCCGCGGCAGGATGCTGATGGACGTCATCCCCAACGACTGGCACACCCACCTGGTGTCGGACAACGGCGGCACCAACCAGCTCTGGCGCTTCGAGGACTACGGCAACGGCTGGTACCGCGTCCGCGGCGTCTACAACATGCAGAACGGCTACCCCAACGGCGGCTGCCTGACCGCCGACTCCCAGGGCGCCCAGCTGGCCGCGTGGAACTGCGACCGGGGCATGGGCGGCGGCCAGCTCTGGAAGCTGACCTAGGACCGGGCCCGGCAGGCGGTCACGCCCCCGGCCCCCTGCCGGACCCTCGGCCCCGTACCGCCCGTCGGCGGTACGGGGCCACCGGCCTTCCCCGGCCGACTGTCGCCGCACCGGCCGTCCGTCGCCGCCCCGGGCACCCCCGTGGCCCGGGCCGGCCCTCCCCGAGGCTGGTCGATGCGGTGAATACAGGAAACGCCACGCCGGTCGACCGGTCGAATGATTCGATTTATTTCGAATCGGCTGGCGGAGGAGGGGTGTTCGTGATCCGGATCCGGCTCGGGTCCCGGGGGCTGGGAGGCGTCAGGTTCGCGGTCTCGCCGGTGGGCTCCGCCAAGGACCTGCTGCGGCTGGTCGGAAACAGCCCGGGCACCCTGACCCCGGCATGGCGGGCCAGGGTCACGGAGGCACTGGCCCGGCACCGGCTCGGGCTGCTGGCGGTGGTCGGCGGGGGAGGGCCGCTCGGCTACGCCCCGGACTTCATCCGGCCGGAGCCACCGGCGTCCCTGACCGACATCGACACGGGGCTCCACCAGATCGCGACGACCCCGCACGAGCGGATCCGCTACGAGCTGGAGGAGGCCGTCAACGGCCATGCCTGGGACCCCGGTTCCGGCCGTCCGGCGCCGACGCGGCTCCTGCGGGCCCTGGACCGGGGGGAGGAGCACTTCGCGCACAGGCTGGCGGACGAGATGTCGCGGTTCTGGCACACGGCGCTGGAGTCGTCCTGGCCGGCCATCCGGGCCCGGCTGGAGGCCGATGTCGCGGCGCGGGCCTCGGAGATCGTGCGGTGCGGGCTCGGTGAGACCCTGAACGGGCTGGCCCCGAACTTGGAGTGGCGGGACGGGGAGCTGGTCGTGCACTTCCGTACGGAGAGCATCCACCAGCTGACGCTCGACGCGGACGCGGTGATCCTGACGCCGAGCGTGTTCGTCGACTGGGCGCTGTTCTGCGCGGGGGAGCCGCCGGGTACGCCGGCGCCGCGCACTCCGCTGATCGTCTATCCGGCCGCGCAGGTGGATTGCCTGCCGCCGGCGCGGGAAAGTTCGCTGATCGGCGCGACACGGCAGAAGCTGCTGGCGGAGCTGGGGCAGCCGCGTACGACGACGGAGGTCGCGAGGAGGTTGTACTTGAGCCCGGCGACGGTGTCGTACCACCTGCAGATCCTGCACCGGGCCGGGCTCGTGAGCCGGGCCCGGCGGTCGCGGGAGGTGCTGTATCAGCGGACGGGAGGGTAGTCGAACTCGTTGGCCTTGAAGGCGAGGAGGAGGTCGGCGAGGGCGGTGGGGGTGGTGCGGAGGATGAGGTGGCCTTCGTCGGACTCCCGGAGTTCGATGGCCCTGCCGCTGGTTCTGACCTCTACGCAGTTATCGCCTGAGCTGCTAAAGGATGACTTCTGCCAATTGCTCTGGAGCATCCTAGTCCTTCAAATTCCGGGCAACCTGGTCGATGAGGTCGCGTGATTCGACATCCGTAAGCGCCGCACGTTCGATACGGCCGATGATGGTGCGAAATGTCCCGAGCTCGCTTGGGGCATCAAAGAAAAGCGGCCCTCGCGAGGTCTCCGTCTCAACCGTATCAAGCTCTGGAACCTCCCCGAAGCTGTAGATGACGTTCTCGATCGCGCCCGGGTAGGTGTCCACATCGAACGGGACCACGCGGATGCTGACGTTCTCTCTGTAGGAGTCGTCGACCAGGCAACCGAGCTGCTCCCGAAGGGCCTTGGTGCCACCGAATCGCGTGTGAAGGCAGGACTCGTAGATGTAAGCCTCCAGGTTCTTCCGGGGGCTTCGAGCGAGGAGGTTCTTGCGCTGCGTTCGGAACGCCGTGTGCAGGTCGATCTCGTGGATCGTAAGCCCTGGAATTACTCGACCGAAGATGCCCTTCGCGTAGTCGCTGGTTTGCAGGAGTCCCGGAAGGAAGGCCGAACTCCAGACCTTTATGGTCCCCGAGGCGAAGTCTTCATGTTCGGCGGATTCGAGGAAAGTGCTGGGCAGCAGGCCGCGGTAGTCCTCCCACCACCCCTTGGTCCGGTCCTGTGTCATGTTGCCCAAGGCCTCGATCAGAGGGGTGTTGAGGCACTTGCACGCATTGGCGATCGCTCGGAGGCGCTGGCGGCTGACGCCTACCTTGCCGGACTCCATCTGGCTGATCTGGCTCACATCGATGTCGAGGATCCTGGCGAGCTGCGGACCGCTGAGGGCCGCAGCCTCGCGAATCCTCCGAAGCTCGGCACCGAGCCGGCGTTGCCTCAGCGTTGGGTGGCGGCGTGGCGGCATTCGTTCGTCCTTACGTGGAGTTGGTCAAGTTTGACGTTTGGCAGGTGTGTCGGTCCACCGGCGGCATGCGGGTCCCACGTCCGGGTGATGTCTCCGAGCATGAGTACCACATATGAAACTCTTGCTGTAGCGTCGATATCCAATGGACCGTCAGCAACGCCTGCTGGCAAGGCTCGCGGCGACATGCCCGCCGGTTCCTCCCCACTCACGCCTCGGGAGAACTCCCCATGCGTCACATCAACACCCCCACCATCGCCATCGCCCGCCAGACCCTCCACGCCACCATGACCCGCATCGGCTGGCCGCCCGCCGTCATCTCCGACGCGCAGCTCGCCCTCGTCGAACTCCTGGTCAACGCCTGGCGCCACGCGGACACCCCGGCGCCACTCGTCGGGATCATCTCCGACAGCGGCAACCTCCGGGTCTCCGTCACCGACGAGAGCCCGGTCCTCCCCTCCACCCAACCCCTCTCCCTCCTCGCCGAGTCCGGCCGGGGCCTCCAGCTCGTCGCCGGCCTCACCCACCGCTGGGGCGTCGACCCCCACGAGCGCGCCAAATCCGTGTGGTTCGAGCTGGACGGAGCGGCCCACCGATGACCAGCAGCCCCTTCCCGATGCTGCCGACCGACCCCCGGATCCGGCACTACACCGACGACCACATCCGCAGCCTCCTCGCCGAAGTCCAGGAGCGCGGGCGGAAGTTCGGGCTGATCTTCCCCTCCGCCGACACCGACCAGACCATCGACGGACGCGTCCTCGTCCGCTTCAACACCGCTCCCGCCTCAACTCTCCTCAACCTCCTCGTCCTCCTCCTCGACGCCGAACGCGCCTCCCCGTGCGGTTCCTGATCGGGACAGTCTTTGCTGTCCTCCTCGCCCTGGCGCTCTCCACCCTCGCCCTGGGCGTGGTCACCCTCCTCCGCACGGCCCCGCCGCCCGACGAGGACCCCTGACCCGTCGCCCCCCGCCGCCCCGCGCGCCGGGGGCTGCGGCGCTGCTCCTTCACGCCCTCGACGCCCCCTTCACCGATCGAGGTCAAGGTCATGAAACTGTGTGGAATCCACTCTGGTTCCCCCGGCCGGACAGTGAGGTCAACGACGGTGGCAACAGCGGTTCGTGAGCAACTCGCGAAAGCGCGGCGCTCGGCGGCGCATCTGGAGATGCGGGATAGCTACATGCTGGACGACCCCGAGTTCATCGCCTGGCAGCAGGGCAAGCGGCTCGATCCGGTGGACCGCGAGTCGTGGTGGCGGTCGTGGCTCGACGTGGTGGCCGAGGCGACCGGCCGGGGGGTCGCCATGCGCCGCCTGCGTGTCGTCTCCGAGCCGGTGACCGACTACATCCGCTACGAGTACGACGTGACGTTCCCGAACGTCGCGGCGGGAGAGGACGTGCGGTGGCTGCCGCGATCCCGCGCCGGTGACCTGCTCCTGCCCGGCCTGGACGGCTGGGTGATGGACGACGAGGTGGTGATCCTCCACCACTTCACCGGGGCCGGGCAGTGGGCCGGGGCCGGCATGGAGGTCCGGACCGATCCCGAGCTGGCCAAGCGGTACCTGGCGGCCTACGAGGCGGCCTGGGAACGGGCGACGCCGCACGCGGAGTACCGTCCCGCCTGACCAGTCACCGTCCATGGCCGTCCCGGCATCCTCAAGTGTCCAGCGTGCCCGCCAGGATCTCGCCGACCGGCTCGGCGATATCCAGCGGCATGCCGGGCTGACCGGGCGTGACCTGGCCGCGGCGTGCGGCTGGTACCCGTCCAAGGTCTCCCGCCTGCTGAACGCCCGCACACCGCCGTCGGAGGACGACATCCGGCGGTGGTGCCGCGCTTGCGGGGCCGATGACCGCGCGCCGGACTTGATCGCCTCCCTGCGCGCCGTCGAAGGCATGTTCATCGAGTGGCGACGCATGGAGCGTGCCGGCCTCAAAGCCGCTCAAGAGGCCAGGCTTCCGTTGTACGAGCGAACGCATCGGTTTCGGTCGTACTCGTCCTGGCTGGTCCCCGGCCTGATCCAGACGCCGGGGTATACGACTGCCGCTCTTCAAGCTGTCCAACAGCGCCGAGGGCTCGTTGACGACGTGCCGGCGGCTGTGGCCGCCCGCATGCGGCGCCAGCAGGTGCTGTACGAGGGCGACCGGCGGTTCGCCTTCCTGGTCGAGGAGTCCGTGCTGCGCTGCGGGATCGGCGGCGGCGTTGTCATGCGCGACCAACTGCACCATCTGACGACAGTTGGATCACTTCCCAACGTGAGCTTGGGAGTTGTTCCGATGCGTCCCGACCGGACGCGCTGGCCGACTGAGGGCTTCTGGATCTTCGACAGTGCACAGGTGAACGTGGAACTGGTCTCCGGCTACCTCACCATCACCCAACCGAGCGAGATCGCGATGTACGCCGAAACGTTCGGCGAACTGGCCGAGTTGGCCGTCTACGGGACGGCCGCCCGTGAACTGATCACCGATGCCGCCGCGCTGCTCGGGTGATCCCTTGTAATCGGCGTGGAATCCCATAGAACTTCATGGCGGCGTTCGCGACCCGCTCCGTACCTTCCTGTTGACGGGTCAGTCCCGTCGGCTCGCCGTGGCGGGTCAGGCACCACGCGATAGGGGCACCACGGTGGAGACGTTCGATCGGGCGAGGCTGGACACGTTCTTCGGCCGCATCGTCCGGGAGTTCACCCCGGCACAGCGGCCGACCTCCGTTCTGGTCACCCATCTGCTTCCCGACGGCCACCTCGCGCCGCGCCTGCGCACACCGCACACCGACGTGATCGACCACCTGGACGCGCACCCGGGCGAGTACGACGTCCTCTACTCGGTCTTCGGCGGCTTCGACTTCGCCGACCCCCGCCGGCTGCTGCCCGCCGCCGCCCGCGCCCTGCGCCCCGGCGGGCTGCTCGCCGCCTCCACCCTGGGCCACTACGTCGGTGGAGCGCCCGCCGAGCCGGACGTCCGGCACGCCGACATCCCGGCCCGTACCCCGGACGGCACTGCGACGACGATGCGTCGCTGGGTCCTCCAGGAGCACGTCTGGACGAAGCTGCTGGACGAGGCCGGGTTCACCGGGATCAGCATCGAGCGGCTCCCTCCGGCCAATTCCGGCGCGCGCTCGGCCGACACGCTGCTCGTCCGGGCCCACCGGCACCGGTGAGGAACCCCGAGTCGCTCACCCCGAGACAGCAGGTGAGGAGCCGGGCAACCCGAACCCAGTGGGCGTGGCAGTTGGCCGCAACCACCGGCGCCATCGCGCCCGCTCCGACACGGCGCCGGCCTCGACCCTCCTCAACCTCCTCGTCCCCTTCCCCGACGCCGAGCGCGACTCCCCGTGCGACTCCTGATCGGGACGGCCCCCGCCGCGCCGCCGCCCGACGAGGACCCCTGACCCGCCGCCCCGCCGCCTCCCGCCCCCGCGTGTCGCGGGCGGCGGCTGGCTGGCCCCCGCCCCGGGCCACGCCGGCATCGGCACCTACGCCTACGCCGCCAACCTGCCGACCGACCCGGAGGCGCTCCTGGCCAAGACCCATGCCGACACCGCAGGCCAGGGGCCCAGCCCCGACGAGGAGGCGTTCTCGGCCATCGGTGACATCCTGCGCGAGCAGAAGATCGCCCCACCCGCGGTCAGCGCCGCGCTCTACCGGGCGGCCGCGAAGATCCCCGGAGTCAGGGTGGTCGACACGGTGACCGACGCCGTCGGCCGGGCCGGCGTCGCCGTCGCGCTGCGGCGCACCGGCGGGCGGACCGAGTCCCAGTGGATCTTCGACCGCGCCGACTACGCCTTCCTCGGCGAGCGGGACGTCGCCACCGAGAGCTTCGCCACCGACGGCGGGACCTTCGAGAAGGGCGACGTCACCGGCCAGACGGCCTTCCTCGTCCGCGCCGTCGTCGACGAGCCCGGCGTTCGCCCGTAGCGGGAGGAAGCGGCGGGCACCGCACGACGGTCCCCGGGTTCCGGCCACCGATGCGGGCACGAGACCGGGGGCCGATCGCCGGCGGCCGCCCGCGGGCCGCCCTCGGGCCGGGTGCCGGTCGAGTCGCGGGAGGCCTCCGGGGGGTCGGTTAGGGTGGGTAGGCCCAGACGCTGACGACGCAACGATCTGGACTATCTCCAGGGGGTCTCTCGCGGTGCGCACGTTCGGTCTCAAGCCGTGGGCACGACGAGTGGAAACCGAGGGGACCGGCGACGCTCCGGCGCCTGGGGGATCCAGATCCTGGACCGTCATGGCGGCCTGCGGGGCGGCGGTGTCACTGGCGGTGTTCGCGATCGTGCGTCACTTCCACGGGGCGACGATGGTCGACATGCTCGTCTACCGGGCCGAGGGCGCCGCCGTCGTCAACGGCGAAGACCTGTACGCGATGCGGCTGCCGGGGTGGGACCTGCCGGCCACCTACCCGCCCTTCGCCGCGATGCTCTTCGTCCCGAGCACCTGGTTCGACGTCAGCACGCTGCGGGTCCTGGTGATGCTGTCCAACTTCGCCCTGCTCGCTCTGGCCGTCCACCTGTCCTTCCGTCTGGCCGGCTGGCCGCGTGAGCGTCACCGCTCGGCCGCCGTCCTCCTGGCGACAGGCCTCGGCGTCTGGCTGGAGCCGGTGTACACCACCTTCCAGTACGGCCAGGTCAACCTCGGCATCCTCTGCCTGGTCCTGTGGGATCTGACCCGTCAGGACAAGAACCGGTTCAAGGGCGTGGGCATCGGCCTGGCCACGGCCATCAAGATCACACCGGGCCTGTTCGCGGTGTACCTGCTCCTGACGGGCCGCGTCAGGGCCGCCCTGGTCTCGGGAGGCACGTTCCTCGCGGCCGGTCTGGTCGGCGCCCTCGTACTGCCCGACGCCTCCTACGGGTTCTGGACCGAGTACCTCTGGGATCCGAGCCGTGTCGGCGTCACGGTCCTCATGGACAACCAGTCGCTCCGCGGAGCGGTCTGCCGGCTCCTCGACGTCAACGACCCGGGCCTGATCGGCTTCGCCGCCTCCGCTGTCGTCGGGACGCTCGGCATCGCCGTGGCCGTCCTCGTCGGGCGCTCCGCCCGCGTGCTGCGCCGAGCCGACGCCTGGGGCGCCGTCTGCACCGCTCTCACCGCGCTGCTGGTCTCACCGATCAGCTGGACGCACCACTGGGTCTGGTGCATTCCCCTCATCGCGCTCCTGGCCGTGGAGGCGAGGACGAGGGCGCGGCGGGTGCTGCTCTGCGTCACGCTGGCGGTGTTCCTCTCCCACGCCATGTGGATCCCGCCTCATCGCTGGGGACGCGGTGTCGCCTGGTACTGGCAGTTGCCCGGCTCGATCTACCCGCCCCTGGGCATCGCCGTTCTCGTCGTGGTCGGGGCCACGCTGTACCGCGCACGGCGTCAGGCCGACGTCGGGTTCCGAGAAGGCTGGACTTCCCCGCACGACAGGACCGATCGCGACGCCGCGCTGACGAATCAGACGTGACATGACCACTCAGACAAGATCCACGTCGCCATCGCTCACCGGTACACCCGGCGTGCGCGAGCACTCCTCGGCCACCGCCCTCACGCCGGCCCGGCGCACCGCGCTGCTCGGCGCTCTCTGCTTCGCCGTCATGTGTGCCGTCGGCATGCAGGGCTGGGCGTCCGTGTCGCTCGGCGGCTTCGATCTCGGCATCTTCGACCAAGGCGTGCGCGGATACGCCCACTTCGGGCTGCCCGTGTCCTCCCTGAAGAGCTACCACCACGAGTTCCGGCCCGGCTTCTCCCTGCTGGGCGACCACTTCTCCCCGGTCCTGGCCCTGCTCGCGCCGCTGTACTGGATCTGGGACGACCCGCGCTCGCTGATCATCGGTCAGGCCCTGCTCTTCGCGGCCGGAGTACCCCTGATCCGGCGGATCACCGCGTACTGCTTCGCCCACGCCGAGCACAGGACCGCGCGCCGCGCCGGCGACCTGGCCGGTCTGGTCTACGCGCTCGGCTGGCCGCTGCTCGTCGCCTCCCGGGTCGGTTTCCACGAGGTCGCCTTCGCGGTACCGCTGACCCTGCTGATGCTGGAGCGCGGCCTCGCGCGGAAGTACGGCACGGTGGTGCTCGCCGCCGTCCTGCTCTGCTGCACCAAGGAAGACCTCGGCCTCGTGGCGGGGGCCTACGGCCTGGTGCTGCTGCTGCGTGCCCGCGGCTCGAAGGACCGTGCCGGCCGCCTCACGGGGCTGGGCCTGCTGCTGGGCGGCCCGCTCGCCTCGGCGGTGACGGTCACCTGGCTGATCCCCGGGATGGGGGGCGAGCCGGGCTACTACTGGAACTACGGCTCGCTCGGCCTCGATGCCGGCGGTGCGCTTCGCAACCTGCTGCACGACCCGCTGCTGCTGGTGCAGGCGGCGTTCGACCAGCCGCTCAAGCCGCTGCTGCTGCTCTGGCTCTTCGGCACGATGCTCCTGCTGCCGCTGCGGTCGGCAACGGTGCTGTGCGCCCTTCCGCTGCTCGCCGAGCGGATCCTCTCCAGCAACCCCAACCACTGGTCGATAGCCCGCCACTACGACTCCATGCTCTGGCCGATCATGCTGACGGCCACCATCGAGGTGCTGGGCAGGCTGAGCGCCGACGAGAGGACCGCCCGACGCGCCCGCGCACTGGGCCTGGCAACGGCGGGCTGCGCGCTGGCCGCCGCCGTGCCGATCGGGCTGGTGCACTTGGCCGTGCCGTCCTACTGGCAGCCCAAGCCGAGCGAGGCCGCCCTGGTGCGGGCCGCCGCGCTCATCCCCGACGGCGCGTCGGTCGAGGCGGACAACCAGATCGCGCCGCGGCTGACCGCGAGGGCGGACGTGGTGCTGGTGGACGAAACCCCGCGGGGACGCGAGTACGTGCTCACGCGCTCCGACAAGCGGTCGTTCCCCTTCGCCACGGACGGGCAGCAGGCAGACCGGATCCGGCTCCTGCTGGACCACGGGTACCGGCAGGTCTGGGCCGAGGACGGAGTGGTCCTCCTCCACCGGGAAGGCGCCGACCCCGTCCCCGGAGAGCACGTGCCGGGCCCGGGCAGCAAGCCGGCCCAGGACAAGGTCCCGTCCGACGTGGGGCACAACCTGTTCCGCGGCTGACGCGGGCCGCACCCGACGCGGGCCGCACCCGACGCCGAGGGGCCCGACGCCGACGGCCCCGCCCATGGGCGTCCGCCGTACGGGGCTACCTGCCGCGGCGCAGGAGTTCCGCGACGCGCGCGTCGACCTGTTCGCGGTCGTAGCCCCGCCAGCGGATCTGGAACGCCGGCGGGGGCGGCGGGGAACCGGCTTGGGACAGGGCGGTGAGGTAGTTGTCGACCTGTTCGCGGTCGTAGCCGCGCCGCACCAGGTCGAAGCCGCGGAAATCGGGTGGTGTCGACACGTCGTGGGTCCTCCGGTCAGGCCTGCCCGGGAAGGCGTCAGGCTTCCCGATCCTGCCATACGGATCGCGCCGGGATCCGGGGCGGGGGAGACCCGACGTCCGGCACCCCGCCCGCCCGCCCGCCCGCACCCCGCACGGCGCGCGGGCGGGCGTACGGACGCATGCGGCCGGGCTCAGCCGGGGTAGTCGATGGCGTTCAGGGAGATCTCGTCCATCACGCGCTCCCTGAACAGCCACCCGCCGTCGCCGCGCACCACCGTGTCGTTGAACCGGCTGTAGGCCGCGACGTGCGGGGTCTGGGTGCGCGGCTCGAACGCGGCGAGGACGACCATGTAGCTCCAGACCGTCGCCGTGTCCCCGTCGACCTCGGTGACGGTCGTGTTGGTGCTCATGTGCCGGTTGCCGGCGCGGCTCGGGCCGTAGTCGTCGAGCCACTGCGCGAGCGCCGCGCGGCCGGTCGTCGTCCCCGTGTAGTTGGTGAGGCTGCCGTCCTCGGTGAAGGTGGCGGCGAAGCCCTTGAGGTCGCCCTCGTCGACGGCCTTCCAGTAACGGGCCAGCAGTTCGTGGATCTCGAAGCGGTCGGCTGCGCTGATGGCGGACATGTACGTGCTCCCTATCCGAGGTCTGTCCGAGGTCTGTCCGAGATGTATCCGAGGTGCGTCCGGGGTCTGGCCGGGGTCTGGCCAGGGTCTTCCGGGGTTTTCCGGGGCTACCTGAGGTTCCCGCGGGCGAAGGCGGCGAAGACCCCCTCCTCGCCCATGGCCGCGAAGAACGCGGCGGCGTGCCCGCTCTGCCAGCTGCCGAGCAGCCGCGTCAGGGCCGGGACGACGGTGAGCAGCTCCGCCCCGGCGGCCCGCATCACGTCGCGGCTGTCGGCGGCGGCGGTGCGCGTGCCGGCGGCCGACACGTCGAGCAGGGCCGCGACGCCGAAGCCGGCCCCGATCGCCGACAGGACCGGCGGCACCAGGCACACCTCGGTCGTCAGGCCGCCGACGAGGAGGTTCTCGCGGCCGGTCGCGCGGACGGCCGCGACGAACGCCGGGTCGTCCCACGCGTTGATGACGCCCTCGCGCCGCACCCGGCCGGCGTACGCGGCGGGCACCAGGGTCTGGAAGTCGGGCAGCAGCGGGCCCTGCTGCCGGTCCTCCAGACTGCTGGTCAGGACGACGGGGATGCCGACCGCCGCCGCGAAGCGCGTGATCGTGCGCACCCACATCTTCAGCTGGTCGCGCTCGTCCTCGCCGGCCAGCTCACCGGCCCACGCGATCGTGCCGACCTGGTGGTCGATCAGGACCAGCGCGGTGTTGTCGGCGGTCAGGGGGAGGCGGGGTGCGGTCACGGAGTCCTCACCGGTCGGAGTGATCTGTGTCGAACAGGGACGAAACGATCCCAGGTATACATATCCGCACTCACGGCCACCGCGGCACGTGACACCCCGGCAACCACGGCCGGACGCACGGGCGGCAGCCGCCGACGCGGCGGTGGACCCCCGGCACCCGGGTGTGATCGACTCGCCCGATGCGCCAGAACCCCTCGCCCCGACGCCCGCTGACGGGCCGCCATCGCGCGGCCACCACGGCCACCGCCGCGACCGCCGCCGCCCTGCTGCTCACGGGCTGCGCCTCCGCGACGACCACGGCCTCCGGCGGCGGCCCGGGGGAGTCCGGCACCCCCGCGTCGTGCGGCACCCCGCCGCCGACCGTGCCCGGAGCACCGCAGCCGACCAGGCTCGCCCAGGGCGGGGCGCGGATCACCACCGCCGGGCCCACCTGCTTCGAGTACGAGGTGACCAACCCGAACGCCGAACCGTACGACTACACCGTGGTGTTCGACGGCCCCGACCCGAGCCGCGGCGCGGCGGTGTTCGGCAGCCCCGGGGACGCGGTGAACCTCACCCGGACCGTCACCGCGCTCGCCCCCGGCGCCACCGAGAAGGGCCGGATCGACCTGACCGCGCCCGGCGCGCCCACCCAGGGCAGGCCCGACAACCCCCGCCCGCCGAAGCCGGAACTGCTCACGGTCCGCTCCGTGCCCACCGCCGAGGCCCCCCACCCCGACGGCCCCTGCCCGCCCTCCGGCCTGCGGCTCTACGCCGACGACGGCAGTGCCGCGATGGGCCTGCGCGCCGTCAGCGTGCACCTGCGCAACTGCGGCACCGCCACCGTCACCCTCGACGGCTACCCGCAGGTCCAGCCCCTGGACGCCGACCACCAACCCCTCGACGGCGTGCGCGTCCTGCGCGGCGGCGCCGAGATCGCCTCCGGCACCGGCGCCGACGACCCGCCGCGGAAGATCGCGCTGCGCCCGGGGGAGGGGGCCCGCTCCGTCCTGGTGTGGCGCAACACCACCGAGGCCGGCACCCCGCAGAACGCCCCGTACGTCCGGGTGCGCGCCACCCCCGACGCCGCCCCCGTCATGGTCACCCCGGAACTCGACCTCGGCACCACGGGCCGCCTCGGCGCCGGCGCCTGGACCAGGGAGGACGCGAACGGCACGGCGCCGGCCCGCTGAGCCCGCCCGCTGAGCCCGCCCGGTACGGGAACGGCGGATCGGCACGCACCCCCGTGGCGTGCCGGTCCGCCGGCGCGTCAACGGAACAGGGTGTTCCGCCGCGCGGTGTTCACCTCTGGAGGATGCCAGGGTGGCACCCCGCGGTGTTGGCTCTGAGTGGACAGTTCTTGGCATCGGGTGCACAGGTCCGGGTTTTCCGCCCCGCCCGTGCGTGCCAGGTGTGCACGATGCGGCGTTTTCGCGCGGGCAGGGCCCGCCGCCCGTACGGCCCGCCCGCCCGCGCCCGCCCGAGCGCGCACAGCCCGCCCGTCCGCACGGCTATCCGGTCCCCGCCAGGGCCTGGCGCCGGTGCTCGCTGGGAGAGAGCCCGTACACGCTTTTGAAGGCGCGGCTGAACTCGGCGGCGCGCGGCAGCCCGCAGCGGTCGGCGACGGCGTGGACGGGCAGGTCGCGCAGCGCGGGGTCGGCCAGGTCGCGGTGGGCCTTCTCCAATCGGCGCCGGCGCACGAAGGCGGCGACGGTCTCGCCGCCGGAATGCCGGGTGAACAGGCGGTGCAGGTAGCTGACCGAGATGTGGTGGGCGGCGGCGATCACCGCGGGGGTCAGTTCGGGGTCGTGCAGGCGGCGTGCGACGAAGCCCCGGACGTTCTCCACCAGGGCCCGCCGGCGGGTGTCGTCGGGCAGGGCGGCCTCGGCGTCCAGTTCCCGGGCGAGCCAGGCGGCCACCAGGTCGACCACGACGCCGCCCAGGCGGGGGGTCTCGGCGGGGCCCAGGGCGGCGGCCTGCCGGTCGAGGCCGACGAGGAAGTCCGAGAGCAGCGCGCAGGTGCCCTCCCGGGCGGAGAAGCCGCGGCCCAGCAGCTCGTGCACCCGGTGCGCGGGCAGCGGCAGCAGCGCGGTGGGGAAGTCGATGCCGACGGCTTCGATCCGCAGGTCCTCGGGGGCCTGGGCCCGGGTGCCGAAGGCCCGCAGGTCGAAGGGGTGCGAGCTGTCGAGCATGTGGAGGTTGCCGCGGCCGAAGGTCTCGGTGCGCCCGGTGTCGCGGGTCAGGGCGAAGCCGCCGTCGAGCAGCAGGGTCAGGTGGAACACCCCCTGGTCCGAGCGGCGCACCCGGCGGGCGGTGCGCTGGAAGCGGGTGGGCGGGAAGGAGGTCCGCAGGAGGGTCACCGGGCCCAGTTCCAGGCGCCGCATCTCGGCCCGGAAGTCGTCGGCGTGGGCGCTGGTCACCTCGCTGTCACGGGTGCGGCCGACCAACTCCCGCCAGCAGTCGAACCGTTCCTTCCCGGGCACGCCCTCGCTGCGGAACACGCTCTCCGTGCTCGTGGCCACTGTCCGCTCTTCCCTTCCGCGCTTCGTCCCCTTCCTGCCCGGCGGAGCTCCCCTACCCCACCCGGCGTCACCGGCACCTCGCAGCCGGTGACACCGAAACCTACAAGGTCGGGCAGGGCGCGCTCCGTCCGGCCCCCGCCTGCGGAAACTCCCGGTGTACCGGCCGTCACTCGCGCATCGCCGCTCCCTCCACGTCCCCTGCCCGTCGGCGGCGAGAACCGCACCCGCCCGCCGTGGATTCCCGGGGCGGCCCATTCGGCCGGTCCATTCGGCCGGTCCGATCACCGGCGCGCACAATCGCCGGAGAAGGGCGCATTGAAACCATTACCGGCCGAATGAAGGCGGATGCCGCCCGTCGCGCGCCTTTTGCGGCAATTCCCGCTCCGGCGCCGGAATCGGCCGGGCCGTCCTGCCTTCCGGCCTGCCGGACACGGCGCCACGCCCGGCGAAACCGGAGCCTCCGGCCCCGTCCGGGCCCGTCCGGCCCTGCCCGGGTCCCGTCCGGTCCTTGTCGGGGTGAACCGAATTCGACACCGGTGAATTCCGCTTTCGTCCGCCGACTTCAAATGCGGGCGGGTGCGGCTTAGGTTGTCCCCAGTGCAATGGCAGGACATCTCACGGACGGGGGAAAAGTGACAGAGCGCGGAATTCGAAAGTCCGTCGCGGCGGGGAAAGCCGTCGTCGCGGTGGTGACGGCGGTCCTCGCGATCCTGGCCACCACGGGCGTGGCCGGCGCCGCCGCGGGGGCGGCCGCCGGCCCGGGCCGGGCCGGTGCCGGGCCGGACTTCTCGGCCCAGGCGAGGAGTGCCGGGCTGAACGGCTCCCAGGCCGCGGAACTCCAGAGCAGGGTCGACGGCTACCTCGCCACGATGGGCGGGACCCAGGTGGCCGCCAACAAGATCAGCCTGGACGGAGGGGCGCTCCTCGTCCCGCTGCCCGGGGAGGCGCGGGCTCGCGACCTCGCCGCGCCGGGCGACGTGCGCGGTCTCGCCGCGACCTGCCCGTACACCTACGTGTGCGCGTACCAGCTGCCGAACTTCACGGGCGCGACCCTGACGTTCTTCACCTGCGACAAGTTGAACCCGATCCCCTGGGGCGGGACCGGCTCGTGGATCAACAACCAGCGGTCCGGGCTGCACGCCAAGTTCTACGACGTCAACGGCAACCTCGGGTGGACCTCGCCCGGCGGCTACAGCGAGGACCCCGCCGCCCCCTGGGGCTGGGTCTACTGGCTGAGCCCCTGCTGACCGGGACCAGGACCTGAGCGACGGAGGGCCGCGGCGGATCGCCGCGGCCCTCCGTCCTTCGTTCCGGCCCGCGCCCGCGCCCGCGCCCGCCGGCCCCGCGCGCCCCCGGCCGTCTGGCCCCCGTCCGGCCCCTGTCCGTCCGCCGTCCGGTCAGCCGCCGTCCGGGGCACCGAGGGCGAGCGTGAAGCTGAAGCGGTCGCCCCGGTAGAGGGTGCGCACCTGCTCCAGCGGCCGCCCCCCGGCGTCCAGGCTGCGCCGGTGCAGCAGCAGCATCGGCAGCGCCGGCGGGGTGCCGATCAGCAGCGCCTCGCGCGGGGTGGCCAGCACCGTCTCGATCCGCTCGTCCGCCGCGCCGAGCCGCACCCCGTGCTCGCGCAGGTAGCCGTAGAAGGACCCCTCGGGGTCGAAGTCCCGTGCCAGCGCGGGCACCCGGGCGACGGCCACGTACGTGGACTCCAGCCCGACGCGCTCCTCGTCCGCGCGCAGCACCCGCTCCAGGTGCCACAGCGGCTCGCCCTCGGGGACGTCCAGCAGACGGGCCATCGCCGCGTCGGCGGGCAGCTCCTCCAGGGTGATCAGGGTGCGGCCGGGACGCAGGCCCTGGCGGGAGAGGCCCTCGGTGTAGCTGCTCAGGGACAGCGGCTGCTCGATCTTCGGCCCGGCGACCACGGTGCCCCGGCCCTGGCGGCGCAGCCGGCCCTCCAGCAGCAGTTCGCGCAGCGCCTGGCGCACGGTGGCCCGGGCGACGCCGTGGCGCTGCGCGAGGTCGGCCTCGGTGGGCAGCCGCCCGCCCGGTCCCAGCTCGGCGAGGAGCTCCTCCAGCCGGGCCTTGACCAGGTAGTACTTGGGCACCCGGCCGTGCTCGGGGACGCCGGCGCGGGCGGGCTCGGGGCCGGGGCGGAGGATGGGCTGGTTCACCGCGCAAGCCTACCGAGTGCCCTCCGGGCGGCCCGGGCGGCCCGGGACTCAAGATCACGTGAACATAACGGGTCTGGTCTGAATTTCGGCGGTTGTTCATACGACCGTGGATTCGGCGAGCGGTCGTCCTCGCCCGTCTGACCCATCCTCACTTCCGGTGCAAACGCACCGCACTGACGACCCATGGGGAGCCCCCGTTGCGCACCTCCCGCTCCGCCGCCCTCGCCACCGCCACGGTCGCCGCCACCGTCGCCGCGCTGATCCCGCTGTCCGCCACCGCCTGGGCCACCGCCACGGCCGCCACCTCCGCCACGACCACCACCTCCACCGCGGCCGCCGCCACGGACGGCCCGTACCGGGGCCTGCCCAACGGCACCAAGCAGGCCAAGACCCTGGTCATCGGCGTCGACGGCACCCGCTACGACAAGCTGCTCACCGCCGACGCCCCCAACCTCAAGGCCCTGATGGCCGGCGGCATGACCGCCACCAGCAACCTCTACGCCAACCCGCTGGCCCCCACCCTCTCCGGCCCGGGCTGGTCGACCATCGCCACCGGCGTGTGGCCCGACAAGCACCAGGTGAAGGACAACAACTTCACCGGCGCCCGCCTCGACCTCTACCCCGACTTCGCCACCCGCCTGGAGAACGCCGATCCCGCCGACTCCACCCTGGTGATCGGCTCCTGGAACCCCATCGCCGGCAACGTCTTCAACGGCCGCGCCGACGTGCGCCTCCAGGAGGGCGAGAACGACACCAAGACCGCCGCCGACGCCGTCGACTACCTTGCCCACGGCAACCCCGACGCCACCTTCCTGCACTTCGACCAGGTCGACGAGGCCGGCCACAACCGCGGCGGCGCCAGCCCCGACTACCTGGCCGCCCTGCACTCCGCCGACGCCCTGGTCGGCCAGGTCCTCCAGGCCGTCAAGTCCCGCCCCACGTACGCCTCGGAGGACTGGCTGGTCATCGTCACCACCGACCACGGCCACACCGACGCCGGCGGCCACGGCGGCAACAGCGCCAACGAGCGCCAGACCTTCCTGATCGCCAACGGCACCGGCTACACCCCCGGCTCGCGCCGCTACGACGTCAAGCCGGTCGACATCGCCCCCACCGTCCTCAAGCACGAGGGCGCCGCCATCGACCCCGCCTGGAAGCTCGACGGCCGCCCCATCGACGAGATCACCCCCGACGCCTTCGACGCGCTGCGCCCGAGCCTTCAGTCCCGCGCCGACGAGAGCGGCATCCCGGCCGCGGTGAAGGGCTGGACCCACACCCCGCCGGCCGGCTGGAGCATCGACAACTCCCGGATGCCCGGCGGCGGCGTCACCGAGTGGCGCGGCTGGACCTTCGCCACCGACGAGTTCTGGAGCGCCGCCGAGCTGGGCCAGTCCCGCGAGACCAACGTGCGCGCCCGCAACGTCTTCGCCGTCGCCGACTCCGACGAGTGGGACGACAAGGCGCACGGCGCCGGCCAGTTCGACTCCACCCTGGTCAGCCCGGCCTACCCGGTGACGGGCGCGAGCCGCGGCGTGCTGTCCTTCGCCACGAACTACAAGATCGACGGTCCGCAGACCGGCGACCTCTACGTGGTCTTCGACAACGGCGCCCCGCAGCTGGTGAAGTCCTACCGCAGCGACCTGAACACCGTCGAGAACCTTCCCGTCACCGTTCCGGCCGGCGCCGCCACCGCCCGCTTCCAGTTCCGCTACACCGGCACCAACAGCGCGTTCTGGACGGTCGACCAGGTGGTCTTCACCGCCTCCTGACCCGGGTCCGGCCGGGTGGGCGGGGGAGGGGCGCCGGACCCAGCCCCCGCCCACCCGCTCGTCCGGGAGCGGCCCACCCCTTGCATTGCCCCGCGCATGCAACTATTGTTTCTGCATGTAAGGCGCGTCTGCACCAATCACCCGGTGTGTGCGTAACCCCCGGCGGGTCCCCTCCCCACGACCGCCCGCCCGCTCCGCAAAGGCACTGACATGGCCCTCAAGAACATCCTCCCCGGCAAGCTCGGCTACGGCACCGCCCCCCTCGGCAACATGTTCCGCGCCATCCCCGACATCGAGGCCCTGGCCACCGTCGAGGCCGCCTGGGACCACGGCGTCCGCTACTACGACACCGCCCCCTTCTACGGCGCCGGCCTCGCCGAGGAGCGCCTGGGCGAGGTGCTCTCCGCCAAGCCCCGTGACGCCTACGTGCTGTCGACCAAGGTCGGCCGCGTCATCCTCGACGAAGTGGAGGAGGGCGCCCGCGAGCTCGGCGAGAAGGGCGGGCTGTTCGAGCACGGCAACCCGAACAAGATGCTGCACGTGTGGACCGCCGAGGCCACCGAGCGCTCCATCGAGGACAGCCTCAAGCGCCTGGGCACCGACCGCCTGGACATCGTCTGGGTCCACGACATCGCCCAGGACTTCCACGGCGACGCGTGGCTGAGCAAGTTCGAGGAGGCCCGCACCGGCGCCTTCCGCGTCCTGTCCCGGCTGCGCGACGAGGGCGTGATCAAGGCCTGGGGCCTGGGCGTCAACAAGACCGAGCCCATCGAGCTGACCCTCGCCCTGGACGAGCCCAAGCCCGACGGCTTCCTCCTCGCGGGCCGCTACACCCTCCTCGACCACGAGCACGCCCTCCAGCGCCTGCTGCCCCTCGCCCAGGAGCAGAACGTCGACATGGTCGTCGGCGGCCCCTACAGCTCCGGCATCCTCGCCGGCGGCACCCACTTCGAGTACCAGGAAGCCCCGGCGCACATCATCGAGCGCGTCACCCGGCTCAAGGCCCTGGCCGCGAAGCACGGCGTGAGCATCAAGGCCGCCGCCCTGCAGTTCTCCCTCGCCCACCCGGCCACCGCCGCGGTCGTCGCCGGCGCCACCAAGCCCGGCCGCATCGCCGAGGACCAGGCGGCGCTCCGCGAGAGCGTTCCCGCCGCGTTCTGGCAGGAACTGCGCGCCGCCGGCCTCGTCAGCCCGGCCGCCCCGCTGCCCAACGGCGCCTGACCCCCCAGCCTCACCCACCCCCCACACCCACGCCGCACCCCAGCACAGCCCAGGAGAAGCGATCATGGCCTCCACCTCCGTCAGCCGCATCGTCCCCGCCACCCCCGAGAAGGTGTGGAACCTCATCGGCGGCTTCGACGCCCTGCCCGACTGGCTCCCCTACATCCCCGAGAGCACCGCCTCCGAAGGCGGCCGCGTCCGCAGCCTGAAGAACCCCGAGGGCGAGGTCATCGTCGAGCGCCTCGTCGACTTCAACGAGACCGAGCGCCGCTACAGCTACGCCATCCTCCAGGCCCCCTTCCCGGTCGACGGCTACGTCTCCACCATCCGCGTCCACGCCGTCCCCGGCCGTGCCGACGCCGCCGAGGTCCAGTGGTCCGGCCGCTTCAACCCGAAGGGCGCCACCGAGCGGGAGGCCGTCGACCTGTTCCACGCCATCTACGCCGACGGCCTCGACGCCCTCCACCGGACCCTCGCGGGCTGACCGGGCGCACCACACGCCGGCGGCGCGGCGGCCCGGACACCCGGGGGATCGGGTGTCCGGGCCGCCGCCGTGCCCGCCGAACCCACGCCCGCCCCCACCGCTGCCGTCCGTCCGGTCTGACCCCGCCACCGCCCTCACCGGTCTGACCCGCCCCGCCCCCGGCCGTCACTGTCAGTGCCGGGCGCCATGATGCCCGCATGACCGCCACCGCCGCCCCGCTGTCCGGCCCGTCCGCGTACGCCGACGCCGTCACCATCGCCGTCCAGGCCGCCGCCGCGTACTACGCCGACGGCTCCACCCCCCTCGGCGACGACGAGTACGACACCCTGCTGCGCGCCATCGCCGCCTACGAGGACGCCCACCCCGGGCAGGCCCTGCCCCACTCGCCGACCGGCAAGGTCGCCGGCGGCGCCGCGAGCGGCGACATCCCGCACAGCGTCCCCATGCTCTCCCTGGACAACGTGTTCTCCGCCGAGGAACTGGAGTCCTGGGCCGCCGCACTGGAACGGCGCCTCGCACGCCCCGTCACCGCCTGGTGCGTGGAGCCCAAGCTCGACGGCCTCGCCATCGCCGCCCGCTACCGTGCCGGACGCCTGCACCGGGTCATCACCCGCGGCGACGGCCTCGCCGGCGAGGACATCACCCACGCCGCCGACGCCATCCTCGGCCTGCCCGCCCACCTCACCGAGCCCGCCGACATCGAACTGCGCGGCGAAGTCCTCCTCACCCAGGACCAGTTCGACCACGCCAACCAGGTCCGCACCGAGCACGGCGCCACCCCCTTCGCCAACGCGCGCAACGGCGCCGCCGGCACCCTGCGCGCCAAGGACCGCCCCTACCGCATCGAACTGACGTTCTTCGCCTACGACGCCGTCGGCCCCGACGGCCTCGCCCACAGCGCCCTGCTGGAACACCTCGCCGCCCTCGGCGCCCACACCGCCGCCACCACCCCCGCCGCACCGCGCCGCTGCACCGACATCACCCAGGTCCGCCGGCGCGTCGAGGAGATCGCCGCGCTGCGCGCGGAGCTGCCCTTCGGTATCGACGGCGTCGTGGTCAAGGCCGACCCGGCCGCCGACCGTACCGACGCCGGCTGCGGCTCCCGCGCGCCGCGCTGGGCGGTGGCCCGCAAACTGGCCGCCCGGCACAAGGTCACCCGGCTGCTCGCCGTGGAGTGGAACGTCGGACGCACCGGCATCATCGCCCCGCGCGCCGTCCTGGAACCGGTGGCCGTCGACGGCGTCACCGTCACCTTCGCGACCCTGCACAACCCCGCCGACATCGAACGCCGCGGCCTGATGCTCGGTGACCAGGTCTTCGTCCACCGCGCCGGTGACGTCATCCCCCGTGTGGAAGCCCCCGTCCTCGACGCCCGCACCGGGGACGAACAGCCGATCACCTTCCCCGAGGCCTGCCCGCGCTGCGGCGACGCCATCGACACCACCGAACAGCGCTGGCGCTGCGTACGAGGCCGCGACTGCCAGGCCGTCGCCTGCGTCCGCTACGCCGCCGGCCGCGACCAGCTCGACATCGAAGGCCTCGGTACCACCCGCGCCGTCCAACTCGTCGAAGCCGGCCTCGTCACCGACCTCGCCGACCTCTTCACCCTCACCCGCGACCGACTCCTCACCCTGGAACGCATGGGGGACACCAGCGCCGACAACCTGCTCACCGCCATCGACACCGCCCGCACCCAGCCCCTCAACCGGGTCTTCTGCGCCCTCGGCATCCGCGGCACCGGACGCACCATGTCCCGCCGGATCGCCGCGCACTTCGGCTCCATGGCCGCCGTACGCGCCGCCGACGCCGACACCCTCGCCGGCGTGGACGGCATCGGCACCGAGAAGGCCCGCGTCATCGCCGCCGAACTCGCCGACCTCGCCCCGCTGCTGGACCGCCTCGCCGCCCTCGGCGTGGGCACCGCCGTCACGACCCCGGCCGCCGCCGCGCAGACGGGGGAGAACGACACCCCGGACACCCGCGCCGACGCCGGCCCGCTGGCCGCGGAAGCCGTCGTCGTCACCGGCAGCATGACCGGTGCCCTCGCCGACCTCTCCCGCAACCAGATGAACGAACTCATCGAACGCGCCGGCGGCAAGGCCTCCTCCTCCGTCTCCCGGCGCACCACCCTCCTGGTCGCCGGCTCCAAGGCCGGCTCCAAGCGCGCCAAGGCCGAGGAACTCGGCATCCGCATCCTCACCCCCGAGGACTTCGCCACCCTCGTCGCCGCCCACCTCCCGGCCTGACCCACCCGCCGCCGGCCCGCCCCGCCGCTGCTATCGTGTCGGCCCCCACTGACCCGACATCAGACCAGGACACGCACGGGCCCCACCCGTGCCACGGCGGGAAGGGCCCCACCATGCCGACGAACCCGGCCGCGAACCCGAACCCGGACCCGGACCCGGACTCGGACCACTCCGACTGGATCACCACCCAGACGACCCGGCAGACCCTGACCCTGCGCGCCCCCGACGGCTCCCGCAGCTACGACCTCTCCTACGAGTCCCCCACCCCAGGACGGGGACACCTGAGCATCACCGGATGCGACGAGAGCGGCGAGATCGTCACCGACCTCCAGGGCGACATCCTCCTCGCCGACACCGCCCTGATCACCCAACTGCTCCAGAGCCTCACCACCGCCACCACCACCGCCGCCGCCACCGTTCCCACCCCCCGAACCCCCGAGCCCGAGAAGGCCTACACCGTCGAGGAGAAACGACGCCTGCACCCCAACGCCTACAAACGCTGGACACCGGAAGAGGACACCGAACTCACCGCACGCTGCGCCCAGGGCGCCTCCCTCTCCGAGCTGTCCACGGAGTTCGGCCGCAACGAAGGCGCCATCGCCTCCCGCATCCTCAAGATCGACGCACGCGGCCCCGCCACCAAGGAAGCCCAGGAGTACGGCGGCTGACGCCCCTCTCGCGGCAGGCGAGGCCGTCCTCGCCGCGCCCGTTCCCCCCTCGGGCCGGCCACGCCCCGCCCGGCGCCGAGCGGCGCGGGGTGGACCACCGCCCCTTTCATGCTTGTATGGCCCACTGAAAAGGCATGACCTGCGCAGCGGGCGGCATAGAGTTCCCCTGGCGTTTCAAGCCAAGTCGACAGGCATGGAGGTCTGGGGGTGTTCGTGACGACCGGACAGGCCGGGACGGCGCTGGGCTGCTCGATCCCGACGGTGAAGAAGCTGATGGCCACCGGCGTGGTCCCCGGCGTACGCGAGACGGGCCGGCAGGTGTTCCCGCTGGCCGCTCTCCAGCAGTTGCAGGCCCGTCCCGCCGCCGACCTCGCCGTGCTCGGCCCGGCCGAAGTCGCGGTGCTGCGCTCGGACGCCCCCGCGAAGGTGGACGAACCGGACCGCGACTGGATCGGCTTCGGCACCGGGCTGGACCAGGCGCAGCTGCTCGCCGCGCTCTCCGGCTGGTGGCGGTGCGATCCGGCCCGGGTCGCGGCCGGCGCCGTGCTGCCGGTCACGGTCGCCGGGTTCGTCGTCGCGGTGCTGACCGGCCTCACCGGGTGGGAGTCCGACGGCACGGCCGGCACCACCGGGCGCCACCGCTTCACCGGGGCCCGCCTGGCCGGCTACCTGACCGACCTCACCGCCCCCGTCAACGCCGCCGCCCCCACCGACCCCGAGGACGCGCGCCTGGCGGGCCTGCTGCTCGGCACCCGGCTGGCGTCGGTGTCCGGCGGCCCGATCGCCTACGTCGCCACCCGCACCGCCGACCAGCCCGCCACCGAGGGGGAGCAGGCCTGATGGACCGCAAGACGTACACCGCCGAACTCGCCGGCCTGCGCGCGCTGCGCTCGGAGATCACGGCCGCCGAGAAGGCGGTCGCGGCCGCGCAGAAGGAGCTGGACAAGCTCACCGCCCAGCGCGCCCGCAAGGTGGCCGGGCTCGCGGGGTACGAGGGCGCCCAGGCCGCAGCGGTCGCGAAGGCCTCCGGGCTGTCGGTCGGCGACATCGTGCGGATCGCCCCGCTGCTGGACCCGACCCCCACGGACGTCCGCGCCGCCCAGGCCGACGGCCAGAGCGCACCCGTACCCACCCCCACCCCCGTACCCGCCCGGGCACCGCAGACCGCACCGGCCGCCGAAACCGCCGCCGCGCTCGCCCCGGCGCTGACCCGCCCGGCCGACACGGCCGAGCGGCCGGCCGGGCCCGCCGCCGAGGACCAGGCCGCCCCTGCCCCTCCCGCCCCTGCGCCCGCCCCTGCCTCCGCCGTCGCCCTCGTCCCCGCCGTCGCCCTCGTCCCCGCCGCGCCGCGCCCGCCGGCCGTGGCCGGCCCGCGTGAACTGCCCACCCTCCCCGAAGGCCCGGCCGGGGCCCGGTTCGAAGCCGTCACCACCGGCCTGGCCTCCAAACGCCCCCACTTCACCCAGCAGGCCCGCGCCACCGTGTTCCTGGACACCGCGACCGGCGACCTCGCCGTCCGCGACCGCGTCGTGCGCCTGGACCTCGCCGCCCGCACCCCCGGACAGATCCTGGACGCCGTCCTGGCGACCGCGCCCGGCACCGAACGCATCTACATCACCGCCGGCGCCCCCTGGCACGACGGCGCCGAACGCTACCCCACCCTCAAAGACGCGGTCGCCGCCTGGCTCAACACCCCCTCCGAGCGGTGGACCACCGCCGTCGGCTCCGGCCGCGACAAGCTCGCCGGCCACTTCGTCCACCAGCGCCAGCCCGTCGGCCGCTACGCCCCCGCCACCGCCCCCGACAGTGGGACGACCGAGATCCGTTCCATGGGGGAGTGGTTCGACCCGGACGGCGCCGACGTGACGACCTGCCGCCAGGCCTTCACCCTGCTGTGGCAGGCGCTGCGCCGCCACTGGGACGACGCGGTCCTGATGGGCTCCCCGTCACAGACCGGCCGGGACCTGTGGTCGCGCACCATCCCCACCACCGGCAAGTGGGCCGGCGGCTACCCGGTCCTGTCCGAAGAACTGCGCGGCCTGCTGCACGCCACCGGCGGCCAGGGCCGTACCGAGCTGATCCTGCCCCCGCGCGTCCCGGAACAGCTGCCCGCCCTGGTGGAGTACGACCGCACCTTCGCCTACGCCAAACACCTGTGGAAGTCCCCGGTCGGCACGCCCCGGCGGATCACCGCCGCCGCGTTCGCCGCCATGAGCGAGCAGGAGCAGGTGAAGGCCCTGATGTCCTGCTCCCACTGGAACATCCGCGTGAGCGTCCCGGCCGGCTGGAACCACGTCGGCCTCCTCCCGGCCCCCGTGACCGGGGACCGCGCCTGGACCTACCCCTCCGAGCCCGGCGCCACCTTCACCACCTGGGCCGGCGGCGCCGAGGTCCACCTCGCCCTGTCCAACCACCTGACGCCCTGGCGGATCGAGATCCTCGGCGGCCTGCTCTTCGAGGACGGCAAACCCCTCGACGAATGGGGCAAACGCCTCAAAGCCGCCTGGGCCGACCTGACCAACCTCTCCCGCGTCCACGCCGACGAACGCCAGCGCACCGCCGCCTACCTCGCCAGCCGCGCCGTCCGCAGCGTACTGCTGTTCGGCCTGGGCGGCTTCGCCCAGCGCCCACGCCTGGTCTCCGGCACCACACCCGTCGGCGAGGCCCTCCCCGCCGGAGTGGAGATCCTCGGCCAGGACGACCAGGTCGTCACCTGGCAGCGCCAGGCCGGCTTCTCCCGAGACCCGTACGCCCACCCCGAGTGGGCCGCCTACGTCTGGTCCGGCGCCCGGGCCGCGCTGCTGGACATGAAGTACCGCCAGGGCAAGGAGACCATCGCCTCCGCCGGGGCGCTGCACGCCAAGCCCGGCACCGTCGTGTACTTCGGCACCGACGGCATCGCCCTGACCGAACGCCAGCCCTGGCCCTACCGCGGCGAGGTGGGCGACTACCTCCTCAAGGGCCACCTCACCGGCCCCGTCGACCACCCCACCAGCCAGGACCAGTACCTCAAGCTGCGCGGCCAGGGCCGCGCCGAACTCGCCGCGAAGGGAACCGACCAGTGAGCCCGGCCGACCCGGACCACCCCAACGAGGCCGCCCGCCTGGCCCAGGAGCTGATCGACCAGGGCTACACCAGGCGCCAGATCGCCGGGATGCTCGGCCGCGACGCCTCGCTGGTCTCCCAGTTCTTCACCAAGGGCAAGGGCGCGGCGTTCGTGGACGCGCTGCGCCAGGTCGTGCGCGCGGTGCGCGGCGGCGAACGCGACGTCGAGGCACTCGGCGCCGTCGCCCGGGAGAACATCGAACGCCGCCGCACCAGCACCGGGCACAAGGCCCGCGTACGCGGCAAGGACGTCGTCGGCACACCCGGCGAGAGCATGGCCGCACGCGCCGGCCGCCAGGCCATCAGGTCCGGCGCGAGCCACCTGGCCCCCGTCGTCCACGCCACCGGACAGGCCCGGGGACGCCTCGCCTTCACCGTGCGGATGCGCGCCGACCAGTTCACGATGCCGGCCGGCTCGACCCAGGACTCCCCGGGCCTGCGCCGCGGCTTCGTCCCCCGCGCGGACGGCACCGAGGAACGCACCTACGGCAGCTCCTCCACCGGGGGCTTCGACGCCGCCGAATGGTCCCGGCGCGTCGCCGGCCACCACGGCGACGTCACCGAGGCCATGAAGGCCTGGCTGGTGGAGACCGGCCGCGCCGTCGAGGACGCCGATATCCGGTACCTCGAAGTCCGCGCCTGGGTACCCGGGGCGACCAGGTGAACAACCGGCACACGAACCGGCCCGACCCCACCAGCCCTCCCGGACCGCGCACCCGGCACGCCGAACCCCACGACCCCGACCGCCCCGCCTGGTTCACCGGTTCCGCCGAGAAACTCGCCGTGCTGCGCCGCGCCGCGGCCGCCCGCGACGTCGTCCTCGACCCGGGCACGCCACCCGGCGAAGAGGACGCCCGGCTCCTGACCGACGCCCTCGCCGGCCTCCTCCTCGACGGCGGCTTCGACGGCGACTGGAACCCCACACCGTTCGGCCACCTCGTCGAGGACCTCATCGACGCCCTCGACAACTACGCCGACCCGGACTGACCGCCGGCCCCGCACCACCGCCCAGCTGCCCGCCGCCGGCAAGGAGAAGCACCGCCGTGGAGACCCCCACCGCCACCACCGACCACGGCGTGAGGGCCAGGCCGCGCGCCCGGACCCGGACACCGCCGGCGGCCCAGCCGTTCCACGCGGCGAACCCGCTGCCGCTGCACGGCTTCCAGAAGGACGCCGTCGCCGCCGCCGTGCGCGAGGTGAGGGACGGCGGCCGGGCGACGGTGGTCGCGGCGACCGGCTCCGGCAAGACGCTCATCGCCGCCGGCTGCGCCCGCCGCCTGGCCGCGAAGGGCCGGGTCCTGGTGCTGGTGCCGACGATCGAGCTGCTGGAACAGACCGCCGAGGCCTGGTCGCTGCGAGGCGGGCGCCGCGGACTCGCGGTGGCGGGCTGTTCGCGGGAGGAGGCGCTGGAGAGCGCGGAGGCCGGCGGCCGCGTCCACGCCCAGGTCACCACCCAGGCCGCCCGGATCACCGACCTCGTCAACGGCGCCCCCGACGACCAGCCGGTCACGGTGTACGCGACCTACGCCTCGCTGGAACGCATCGTCCAGGCCCACCAGCAGTTCCGGCTCCCGGCCTGGGACCTCGTCGTCGTCGACGAGGCCCACCGCACCGCCGGCTCCGACGGCAAGGCCTGGGCCGCCGTCCACGACGACGCCCAGGTCCCCGCCGCCCGCCGCCTGTACTTCACCGCCACCCCGCGGATCGTCGACGACCGCACGGCCGGGGACGGCCTGGCCGACCTCACCACCGACGCCGGCGACGGCGCCCCGGGCGGCGAGGGCCAGGCACTGTCGGCGCTGTGCTCGATGGACGACGAGACGATCTACGGCCCCACCGTGTTCACCTGGACGCTGGGCCAGGGCATCGAGCACGGCTACCTCGCCGACTACCGCGTCCTGGTCCCCGTCGTCACCGACGAGGACCTGCGTGACCTCCTCAACCTCCCCGCCGTCGCCGACCTGCGCACCCAGCGCTCCAACGAGGAACTGCTGCGCCTCGCGCTGCAGATCGCGGTGCTGCGCGCGGTCGCCGACCTCGACCTGCGCCGCGTCATCACCTTCCACTCCCGGGTGTCGGCCGCGCGGGAGTTCGCGGACACCCTGCCGCGGGCCTCGGAGCTGCTGGAGGACGCGGAGCGCCCGGAGCGGATCTGGGCGAAGGCGGTGGCCGGCGCCGACCGCCTCAGGGACCGCCGTGCCGCGTTCGCCGAGTTCAAGGCCCACACCGGCGAGGACGGCGAGGAATGCGGCATCCTCGCCAACGCCCGCCTCCTGTCCGAGGGCATCGACGTCCAAGCCGTGGATTCCGTGTGCTTCGCCGACCCCAAGTCGAGCGTGATCGACATCGTCCAGGCCGTCGGCCGCGCCCTGCGCCAGTCCTACCGGCAGGGCAAGGTCTCCTGGGTCATCATCCCGGTCTACCTGCCCGCCCCCGCCGCCGGTGACGACACCGCCGCCGCGCCCCCGGCCGAGGTCCACGACGCCGGCGAGGCCGTGAAGGCCGAAGCCGACACCGAGATCGAGGCCACCAGCTTCCGCACCATCTGGCGGGTCCTGCGGGCCCTCGCTGCGCACGATGCCCGGGTGGTCGGCCGGATCACCGAGCTGCGCGCCCACCGCTCGCAGGGCCTCGCGCACACCACCACGACCACGGCCTCCGGGGACCAGGCCGCCGAGGCCGTCGGCGCGGGCGAGCAGGAGCCGGCGGTGGAGTCGCCGATCGACTGGCTGAAGATCGACGCCCGCCGCCACGCGGCGCGGATCCTCCAGACCGTCAAGCTGCGTGTGTTCAACCCCCGCGCGGTGGAGTGGCAGCGGATGCACGCCGTCGCCGCCAGGTTTCACATCGAGCACGGCCACCTCGACCCCACCGACAAGACGAAGCACGCCGAGCTGGTCTCCTGGCTCACCCGCCAGCGCCACCTCAACGGCCAGCACCTGCTCGATGCGGCCCGCGTCTCGGAGCTGGACGCGCTCGGCATGATCTGGTCGAAGAACGCGGGCGCCTGGGAGCGCGGGCACGCCTACGCGCAGGCGTTCCACCACCGGCACGGGCACCTGGCGATCCCCGCCACCGTGAAGCTCGACGACTACGCGGTGGGCGCCTGGATGCGCCGCCAGCGCAAGGCCGACAACCTCACCCCCGGCCAGGCCGCCAAACTCGACGCCCTGGACGAGCTGTGGCGCCTGGACCCGGACTGGAACCGCTCCTACCGCCGCCTGCTCGCCTACCTCGCCACCGGCGGCACCCTCACCGGCCCCGCCAACCGCACCGGCGGCGAGGCAGACCCCACCTTCCGCCCCGGCACCTGGCTGCGCAAGCAGGACAAGGCCCGCACCGAGGGCAAGCTGACCGCGCAGCAGGCCGCGCTCCTGGGCGCGCTCACCCGGCACGCCGAGACCGTCACCAGCTGACCCCGTCCCGCATGACCCGCCGTCCCGGCCCGCCCCGGGCAGGGACGGCCGCCAGCACCCCGCTCCCGAAGTGCATGAGGCTGGGGAACGGGCTTGCCGTGAGTACTCGTCCCGGCGCGTTCCCGTCGAGCACGCCCTCGCCGACCACAAACGGTGGAAGGGACTGGCCCGCTGGACCCACCGCCGCGACCCCCTCCCGGCAACCTACCTCGCCGTCGCCGGCCTCGACCTGGACACGGTGGAAGACCTGTTCGGTGCCAACGGCGACGGCACCCAAGCGAGTTGACAAACCGGCCTGTCCACCACCTCGCCTCCGTCCCAGCCCGGGGCCGCTGACGCTGACCGCCCGTACGGCCGCCACCACTTGGTGGCGGCCGCCGTTGAACCGCACAGCCGAGAAAGGGAAGGCACCAACATGCCGGGCGGTTGCGAACGCGCCGTCGTCCCGCTCCGGGCCGGCGCCCGGTACGGTGGCGGGTTCGGTCTCGGTGTTCTCCGGGGTGGCGGGGCGGATCGAGTCGGTCCGGGGCGGGTGCCCAGGGTGTCGTCGTCGAAGACGACGGTGAGCCGTGCTCCGGTCGCGGGCGTGGGGACGGTGACGAACACGCAGTGGTAGGCCAGGCGTTCGGCGGTGCTGTGTTCGCCTTCGCCGGGGCGGGTGGTGCGGGCAGGGCGCGAACGCCTGGAAGCCGTGCCATGTGTCCACCGCGTACGGCGCGCCCCCGGCCCGCTGGACGGCCCACCCCTTCCGGTGAGCCGAAGAGCCCCGGCCGTACACCTGTGAGAGCGTGCTGTCATGGTCCGCCGGAGGCGCCCAGGGCGTCTTTGGCCACGTACAGGGAGCCAACGTCATGTCCGACCTGTTCGAGGCGATGCGGCCGCTGCCCGCGGCCGCCGCCCACCACCGGGCGCGGGGCTGGTGGCGCGACGGGACCTTCCTGGACGACCTGCGCGACGCCGTCGAGCAGGCGCCCGACCAGCGCGTCCTCATCAGCCACCGGGCGGACGACGACCGGACGACCACGCTCACCTTCACCGACCTCGCCGGCCGGGTGGAACGGTTCGCCGCCGCACTGCACGGCATCGGCGTACGGCCCGGCGAGGTGGTGGCCTTCCAGCTGCCCGACCGCTGGGAGCCGGCGGTGCTCACGCTCGCCTGCTGGCGGGTCGGCGCGGTGACCATGCCGGTCTCCCTGCGGTTCGGCCGACGCGAGGTGGGCCGGATGCTCGCCTCGACCGCAGCGGTCCTGCTCGTCACGACCGACCGTGACCCCGGCCCGGAGCACGTCGAGGCCCTCGCCCGACTCGCCGACGGCCTGCCGGCCCTGCGCCACCACGCGGTCCTCGGCGCGGTCGTCGGCGCCCCCTCCGCCACCGGCACGCTCGACTTCGACGCCTGCCTGCGCGCCGCCGCCCCGACCGCGCCGCAGGGCACCGCCCTCGGACCGGACGAGGCCGCGACGGTGCTGTTCACCTCCGGCACCACCGGCATCGCCACCGCCGTCGTGCACAGCCTGAACACCCTCTACGCGGGAGTCCGCCGGCCACTGCCGTTCCCGCCCCCGCTGCCGGGGCAGCCCTTCCCGGTACTCACCCCGCTCAGCCACGGCGTCGGCCTGCGCAACGGCATCCTGCGACCGCTCGTCCACCGCACCGGCGCCCTGTACTGCGACCGGTGGGACGCCGGCCGCTGGCTCGACCTGATCGCCGCCCACCGCGCCGGCGCCCCGTTCGCCCCGCCGGCCATGCTCGCCTCCCTCGCCGACGAACAAAGCCGCCGACCACGACACCTGCCCGCCTGGGAGGCGGTGGCCGCGATGGCCGCGAGCCCCTCGCCCGAACTGGTCGACCTCCTGCGCCGGACCCTGAGCGGGCACGTCGTCAACGCCCTCGGCTCGACGGAGACCGCCGGAATCACCGCCACCGACCCCACCGACCCGCCCGAACGGGCCGCCCGCAGCATCGGCCGCCCGATGCCCGGCATCGAACTGCGGCTGGAACCCCCCGCCGGACCGGACCAGGCCCCGGCGGTCGACGTGCGCGGCCCCTCCGTCTGCCTGGGCACCTTCGACCGCGACACCGGACGCCTCCGGTGGCGCCCGGCCGACACCGACGGCTGGTACGCCACCGGCGACCTGGTGCGCCCCGACGGCGAGGGCGGCCTGCGCTACGCGGGCCGGGCCTCCGACCGGATCTCCGGCACCACCCAGCTGATGATCCCCGTCCTGGACGTCGAGGCGGAGCTGCGCGAGCACCCGGCGATCGCCGACGTCGCCCTGATCGGCTACCCCGCCGAGCACGGCGACCTGCCCTGCGCCGTCGTCGTCCCGGCCGGCGACCGCGCCCCCGGCCTCGCCGAACTGCACGCCTGGCTGGCCGAACGCGGCATGACCGACTGGTACTGGCCCACCCGTGTCGAGACGGTGGCGCGCTTCCCCCGCAACGAGCTCGGCAAGGTCCGCAAGAACGCCCTCCGGGCCTGGCTCACCGGCGAACGGCCGCTGCCCGACACGCCCGCCGCCGATGGGGGCACAGCGGCCTGGAAGACCACCGGATCAGAGACGGCGCCGTGACCGCCACGACCGAACCTGCCGCGGACCCCGGGCCGGACGACCGGGTCCAGCGCGAGGCCCTGCACCTGCTGACCGGTGCCTGGCGCACCCAGGCGCTCCACGCCATGGCCGAACTACGGATCGCCGACCACCTCGCCCGCTCCACCGCCACCGCGCGGGAACTGGCGGAACGGACCGGAACCGATCCCGGTGCACTGACCCGGCTGCTGCGCTACCTCACGGGCCTGGGGATGCTGCGCCGCACCGAGGACGGACGGTTCGCCCTCACCGAGGGCGGCACACTGCTGACGGACGGCCACCCCGACTCGCTGCGCGGCCTCGCCCTGATGTACGGCGGACCGTGCTACCAAGCCTGGGGGAGTCTGCTGTACTCGCTGAGGACCGGACAGGACGCCTTCAGCGACGTCTTCGGCGCGCGGTTCTTCGCCTACCTGGCCGCCCATCCCGAACTGGCCGGCACCTTCCAACACTCCATGTCCGCAGGCGCCTTGTTCTTCCGCGCGGTCCCTCAGCGCTTCGACTTCGGCCGGGCCCGCGTGGTGGCGGACATCGGTGGCGGAAAGGGCTCCCTCCTCGCTGAGGTGCTCAGAGCCGTCGACTTCGTCCGGGGCGTGTTGTTCGAGGCGCCGCACGTCATCGAGGACGCCCGCCGCAACCTGGGCGAGCTGGGCCTCCTGGAGCGCTGCACGCTGGTGCCGGGCGACTTCTTCGCCGAGGTGCCGGTGACCGCGGACGTCTACCTGCTGTCCCGGGTCCTCCACGACTGGGACGACGACGCCTGCGTGAGCGTGCTCCAGGCCGTCGCAAGGACCATGCCCGCATACGGGCGCCTGCTGATCCTCGAACGGCTGATGCCCGAGGACGGGGAGGACCGCCTCGCGCTTGCCTGGAACCTGCACATGCTGGTCACGCTCCCCGGGGCCCGTGAGCGCACCCTGCCGGAGTTCCGGGACCTGCTCGCCCGAGCCGGGCTTGCGCTTGAAACGAGCCGTGAACTGCCACTGGACGTGACGCTCCTGACGGCTAAGCACGCCCCGGACGCCTGACACCGCAACTGCCCGTCCCGGCCGCCGGTTTCGCTGCCGGGCTACCGGGCCGCCGTCCGGCCCGCGCCGTCGTGCTCCCGGCTTGCCGCCTGCTGTCCGGCTTGCCGGGCGCGCCGGGCCGTCGCCGGGCTTGCCGGGGTGCCTCGTCCCGGCGTTGTCGTTCCGGCGGTTGTCGGGCTCCGGCGTCGGCTGCCGTCTCGGCGTCGGGGCCGTCCTGCCCCCGCTGCCGGCTTCGCCGTCGGGTGCCCGGTCGTCGTCCGGCTCGCCCCGGTGACGTCCCGTTCCCCCGCCCGCGCCGGTGCCATCGTTGTGGCCGCGGTCCTCCGTGCTGCGCGCGGCCGCCGCCGTGGGTCGTCACCATTGGTCCCCGGTCGTCGCCACCGCTCGCTGCGCCGTGCCACCGGCCGTCCCGTGCGGCCGACGTCGCCGTCGCCCCGGACGTCGGGCCGTGCCGTTGTTCATCCTTGACCTACGTCCCGGCCTGCCGCCTGCCGCCTGCCGCCTGCCGCCTGCCGCCTGCCGTTCGGTCTGTCGGGTCTGTCGGCCTGCCGCCTGCCGCCTGCCGCCTGCCGCTTGCCGCTTGCCGCTTGCCGCTTGCCGCCTGCCGCCTGCCGCCTGCCGTCCGGCCTGTCGGCCTGCCGGCTTCGGTGTTGCCGCTGCCGCCGCGCCGTTGCCTCGATGTCGCGGTTCGGCTTGGCCTGTTCCCCGGGCTGGGCCGGGCAGCAATCGCTCGGGATAGGGCCGGCGTACACGGCGGAGGCCTGTCCGTGATGTTCCGTCACTGTCCCGCCGTGACGGAACCCGCGGGGCCGGTGCACGACTCCCGCCGTGCCCCGTGGGCGGGACGACGGGCGGGTCCAGGGCCGGCCCCTTCGGGGCTGCGCCGCGCGAGGCCGACGGTGCGGCCCGGGCTGCGCCGGGCGGTTCGTCACATGGACCTTGGTCACGAAACCAAAGGTGTGACCTGTTGCTGTTGGCTGGTGTGGCGTGTGGGTGATCGGCTGAGCGGGGTTGTTTGCGGGTTGGGGGTTGATGGGTTGGTTGAGAAGGATCCGGGCTGTGGTGGGGTCGGGTTCCGGAGGTGTTGCCGGCTGGGTGTCAGTGGGTTTGACCTGCATGTTTTGGTGTTCGGTTGAGAACTTACGGGTCGCGTGGGAAGCAGTGGGGATTCCCGCGCTCTGGATGAGAGCCCTGTATGCGCCCGTCGGTCCGGGGGTGGCTGGCGGCTGGCTGGTGTGCGGGTTAAGCGGGTGTGGTGGCGGGTCCAGGTGGTGAGGAGGTCACCGGCCAGGGGTGTGAGGCGGGGTAGGTCGAGCGCGCGGGCGGTGTGGTCGAGGAAGGTGTGGACGGTCCACCGTAGGCGTGAAAGGCCGCCCCGGGTGAGGCGGTGGCGGTGCAGGTGGCGTCCACCTCGCCGAGGTGGGTGACGGCGGGGGCGTCGGCGGCCTGGATGCTCCGGTCGACGAGGGCGAAGAACGCCTCCTCGTCCTTGGCCCGCACGCCGTGCCCGGCCAGGCAGCCGTCGAGCTGCCGGTAGGCCGCGTCGACCTCCTGGTGGTGTCGGAGGGAGGCCGCCGCGGTGAACCACTGGACCTGCAGCGGGCCGTACAGGTCCTTCAGCTCCCGCATGGCCTTCGCACCGTCCTCGAAGCACTGCTGCTGCTCGGGCCCGGGGGTGGAGCGGCCCGCGGCCGCGCCGCCGGCGGCGGTTCGGACGGCGGCGTCGGCAGGCGGCGGCCGGGAAATTCGCTTTCGGCCGCCGGAGGGCGGTGGTAGACAGCCGTAGTGCAGAAGAATCTTGAACTCCCTGACCTGCTGCGACTGATCGACGAGCGGGCGACGGCCTTCCGGGCCGCGATCGCCGCCGCGCCCAGCCTGGACGTGCAGGTGCCGACCTGTCCCGAGTGGACGCTGTTCGACCTGGCGCGGCATCTGGGCTCGGGCCGCCCGTTCTGGGCCGCCGTCGTCGAGGCCGGTCCGGCCGACGCTCCGCCGGCCGAGGCCGTGGCGGCGCGCGCCGGGGCGCAGGCGCCCCGGGAGCGCGAGGCGTTGGCGGCCTGGCTGGCCGCGTCGACGCAGGAGCTGCTGGACACCCTGCGGGAGGTCGGCCCGGACGCCGAGTGCTGGACGTGGTGGGGCGCCTCGCAGTCGCCGCGGACCAGTGGTGCCGTCGCCCGGCACCAGCTTCAGGAGATCGCCATGCACACCTATGACGCCCAGCTCACCGTGGGCGCCGCGCAGCCGCTGCCGGCGGAGGTGGCGCTGGACGGCGTCGAGGACTTCCTGTTCACCTGCTGCGCGTGGTCGGGCGTCTGGCCGCACGAGCCGGCCGTCGTCGACTACCACACCACCGAGGGCCGCTCCTGGCGCTTCACGGTCGAGGCGGACGGCGCCCGCGCCGTCCGCCTCCCGGCTGCCGGCGAGGGCGAAGCCCAGGCCCCGGCCGACGCCTCCGCCCGGGGCACGGCCGGTGAGCTGGTCCTGTGGTTCTACGGACGCACACCGCTGGACTCGGTGAAGATCGACGGCGACCGGGTCATCTTCGAGCGGCTCTTCGCCTGGGACCCGAACGCGTAAGGCGTGGTCGACGACGCGGCGCCCGGTCGCGTCGTCGGCTCGTCCGACCATGCCCCGGGCGGAGCGTCGGCGTGGCGTTACCGTCCTGGCATGGTTGAGAGCAGGCGTTTCGCGTCCTTCGAGGAGTTCTGGCCCTCCTACGTGGCGATGCGCTCCAAGGCCGCCACCAGGTGGGTGCACCAGGTGGCGGCCTCACCGGGCTCGCGGTGGGCGCCCATGGCCTGGCGCGCGGCCTGAAGCGCCGGCTGGTGGCCCTTCCGCTGATCGGGTACGGCACGGCCTGGCCGGCGCACCTCCTCGTCGAGGGGAACAACCCGGCCACCTTCGGGCACCCGGGCCGGTCCCTGCGCGGGGACGCGCGGATGATCGGCATGGTGCTCTCCGGCCGCGATGCCGAACCGGGCGCGATCGCCCGCGCGTGGCTCGCGGAGCACGGCGGATCGGCCGACGACTGACGGCCCGTGCGGCTCCCGGATCGCCGTGCGTAAGACACCCAGGGCTGGGCGGGCCTACCCGGCCACCCCGAGGGCCTCCAGCTGCCCGAGCCGTTCGGCCGAGAGCTTGTCCCGGAGGGCCTTCTGGATTATTAAGCCAGGTGCCCAGCGAGGCCCCGTCTTCCTTGTGGGTGCGCGGGGACCCGGGCATGCCCCTCGCGCTCGACGAAGGCCGCCAACGCCGCTCCCACGCCCGCTCCCACGCCCGCTCCCACGCCCGCTCCCGCTCCCACGCCCACGCCCGCCCCGTCCCGTCCTGGCCCGCCTGCTCCCACACCCGGGCACACGCCCCGGCAGCTGCGCCGCGCCGAGGGCTGCGGGTGGGGTCGGTGCCATCGCAGACTGGGCGACCGAGGTGGAGTTCACGCTGCCCGGCGGCCGACGCAAGGTCTGGCTGGGCGCGGTGTGGCAGGCCCTGGAGATCGGGGTGCCGGTGTTGATGGTGGAGGTCGACCGCTCGACCATGGCACCGGAGCGGGTGGCCGCGAGGTTCCCCCGGTACCGCGAGCCGTTCCGCGTGAAGGTCCGCGACAACGACCCGGCCCTCGCTGACCGGGAGCCGGCCGAGCGGACGGTGCACTGGTGGTGTCGGTCCTATCCCGGGCACACCCGCGCCGGGTACCCGCCGGCCACCCCGAGGACCTGCCCGCCCGGGCGGCACCGTGAGCGGTGCGCCGACGGCTCCTCACGAAGTTACCGAGACGGGCAGGACGTTGCTCGCCCCGTGCCCGCTCACCACCAGGACGTTGTACGCACCGGCGCCGGGCAGCGCCGGCATGGTGAAGGTGAGCGAGGCGAACGACTTCGCGGTGATCGTTGCGACGATGTTGGTGAGGGAGCCGATGTAGACCACGGTCGCCTCGTCGAGGTTCTTTCCCGCGACCGTGATCGAACCGCCGCCCGCCGCGTGGGCGGTGTCCGGGGTGAGGGAGAACAGGACGGGGGCGGAGCTGGTGACGGCGCCCCGCTGGGTCCAGTGCCCGCTCATCGAGTTGGCCAGGGAGTAGTAGAGGGTGAGGATCCGCCCCCGGGGGATGGAGACGCTGCCGCCCGGCTCGCAGTCGAGGACGAGGCCGGTCGGCAGGACGGCGCCGTCCGGCCCGGGCCTGCCGTCGTGGAAGGTCAGCGGGTGCTCGCTGATGTTGCAGACCGCGATCTCCTGCCCGTCGGCGCCCGCGGAGAAGGTGGGCGCGGCGGTGATGTCCGCCGCCGAGTCGATCTTGCCGCGGTCCGCCAGGAAGTTGAGGTTCCGTCCCTCCACCTCGACCTGCGTGGTCCAGGGGCTGCGGTCGATGGTCACTGCCGCGCCCCCGCTGGGCATCGTGAGGGTGCCCATGTTCGTGAAGTTGCTGCCCCGCACGGCGGCGATGCCGCTCGTGGTCCTCGAGCCGACCGGCTGCAGGCCGATGGCGCCGTCCGCGGGCACGTAGTCGGCCGCGATGCCGATGATCCCGTAGTTGCGGTCGGAGACCTCGTTCAGGACGAGACGGAAACCGGGCGGGTGCCCGAGCCACATCGGCTGGTCGATCGTGATCCCCCGGGCCTGGCCGATGAAGATGCACCCGCCGCGGAAGACGGTGCCTTCGAAGTAGGCGTGCGAGATCGTCGTGTTGAGCCCCAGGCCGTTCGACGGCGACAGCGTGCCGATCACGATGCCGGCGAAGCCGCACCCGTAGAACTCCTGGTTCTCCAGCAGCGGACCGTACTTGGCGCGGCTCACGACGCCGCTGCCGGCGCACGAGGTGAAGTGCCCGGTGTCCATGCGCGTGCGGTTGCAGTCCAGTTGGATCGCGAGGTCCGCGCCCGCCCCGTCGAGCGCGTCGCTCCAGCCGTCGCCGACCCCGATGGCGAACGGCTGCCCCGACAGGTCCCGGGCCGGCGGGTGGAGTCCCTGGACGGTGATCTGGTCCGGACCGTCGATGCCGACGATCTCCAGTCTTTCCAGGGTGTCGTCGTCCGTGGCGCCGATGACGATGAAGTCCCCCGGCCGGGCCGGGATCTTGGTGAAGTCCGTGCCCGCCCCGAACACCGTCGGCACACCGGCCCGGCAGGACACCGTTCCGCTGACCGGCGTGACGAGCCGCAGGTTGCCGTACCGCAGGGCGAACGAGGGCGAGCAGTACATCGTCCCGCACTGGAAGGCCCAGACCTCCCGCGCGTAGATGTTGTCGTTGTTCGCGACCGACGTGTTGTCGTGCGTGGCCAGCTCCTCGTCGGTCAGTCCTCCCACCACCCGGTAGCCGTCCTTGACCGTCTCACCGACCCACACGTCGTCGAGGTGCAGTCGCCCCGCCCCGTGGAGATGGAGCCCGTGATCGGCGACGCCGTTCCCGTTGAGGCTGATGCCGCTCAGCGTGACCCAGCCCGCGGCGATCGACAGGATCGACCGCATGCCGGCCCCGACCGCCGTGATCTGGCTGCCCCCGCCCGAAGGGCCCGTCGTTCCCCTGCCCCGGATCGAGAGCCCGGTGTCCGAGGCCCCGGCGAGGTAGCTCTCGATGGCGATCTCGGCGCTCGTCCGGTAGGTCCCGCCGGGAAGGTGGACACAGCCGGAGACCGTCCTGGCCGCGCGGATCGTGGCGATCAGCGGTTCGGTGTCGTCGGCCGTGCCGTCACCGGCCGCGCCGAACCACTGGACGTTGAGCTCCCCGGCGTCGCGCCGCCGCACCCAGCGCCCCGACACGTGGGTGGAGCGGGCGCAGGGGAACGACAGGCCGCCGTCGCCCACCGATCCGCCGCTCGTGTACGAGCCGCTCGGAGCCGCGGGAAGGCTGAAGACGTCCGGCGCCGCAACCCCGACGGGCAGGTACCGGTCGTCCAGCGCGAACCCGCCCGTCCCGTCCACCCCCGCCACCACCGCACGCCCGCCCGGCGCGAGCCCGTGCGGCCCGGACGTGGTCACGGTGACGCTCGTCGCCTTCCCGCCTCCCGCGTGCGCGGCGTTCCCCCGGGACCCGAGCAGCGCGAAGGACTGCGGACTGTGCGGGTCGACCGCGATCATCCACCGACCGTTGGCGTCGGTGTTCCCGAGGACCCCTTCGACGAGGACGACCTGGCCGGTGACGAACCGGTGCCCGGGCGCCGTGACGACGATCGGCCCGGGAACGGCCGGGTCGAAGCCGACCCCCGTGATCCCGGCCGAGGCGACCGTGACCCCCGTGATGTGCGTGGCGTCGAAGAAGAAGGTCCCGCCGCCGTCCTGGCCCGAGGTGTAGCCCGCCACTTCAACGGCGTCCCCGGCCTGCGGCGACCGGATCGCCTGCAGCGCAGCAATGGTGGAAACACTGGAAACAGTCACGACAGACACCACCCGGGCCCGGCGACCGAGCGTCATCGGCAGCACGGCGCCGCCTGGTTCGGAATGAAGGCCTTGCCCGCTCTTTCGAGCATACGCGGGTACAGCCCCACCACGCGCCCTGCCCGCCTGACGCCTGCACCTCGGGCGGGCCGGGGTTCAAGGACATGCGCCGGAGATCGGGGTGCCGGTGCTGACGGTCGAGGTCGACCGCTCGACCATGACCCCGGCCGGCGTCGCCGCGAAGTTCACCGCCTACCGCGAGCTGTTCCGCACCAAGGTCCGCGCCAACGACCCGGCCCGTTCCCGCGAGGAGTCGGCCGACCGGACGGTGCACGGGTGGCGCCGTACCTGGCCCGGCCACACCCGTGCCGGGTACCCGCCGGTCGCCCTCGTCGTCACCGACGCCGGACCCCTCGCGCTGGCAGGCCGGCAGCAGGCCGTCGCGGACCTGTCCGCCGACTGCTGGCGCGGCCGGTGGCGCAGAGAGGTCCGCGACAACGACGACGGGTGACGCGAGTACGACGACGCCGTGCCCATCGTCGCGACCACCCTGGAGCTGCTGGCCGAGCACGGGCCGCTCGGGCCCATCTGGTGGCGCTTCGGCCGCTCGGGCCGGCACTCCCTCATCGAGGCGCTGGAGAACCCGAACAACCGGGCCGCCTACGACCTGCGCCAGGCCGCCCGCGAGGACGAGGAGCACAAGGCCCACCAAGAGCTGACGGACTCTCTGGTCTGCATCGACTGCGGCGACGTTCCCGAGGAGGAGAGCACCTGGGAGTACGGCCCCCCAGGGACAGGCCGAGTGGACCCGCCGCCCCCCCCAGCCGCTGCCGGCCCTGCCACCAGGACCGCGAGGAGCGCCTCGAACGGGAGGCCGAAGAACAGCTGGAGGCCGCCCGCACAGCCAACGCGCAGCTGCGCCCGTGCTGGACGTGCCGGGGCTCGATCGGGGGGAAGGAGGGCTCGAAGCTGGAGCTGCGGGAGAAGGCCCGGCCGGACCGGCTGGAGCGCGGCCGCGCTGGTCTCCACCCCGGACGATCCGTGGTGGGAGGACCGGGCGCTGCACGCCAAGCTCTACCCGGCGAGGGGCCGCAGGGTGTGACCTGTTGGTCGGCGTGGCGGTGTTTTGGCCTCTCTCGCTGGGTTGTCTGGACCTTTGGTTGTGCCGGTTGGGGTGGTGTCGGGGCGGGTGTTCGGGATGGGGTTTGGTGACTGTGTGTGGTGATGGGTGGAGTCGGGGGGTCGAGTCGGCCTGCTTGGGGGGTCGGCCTGGTGTTGTGGGCTTTTTTCGGGGGTGAATTTCGCCGGGGTATTCCGCCCGGTTGTTTTGGCGGATTGGTTGCCGGTGGTGGTTTGAATTCGGTTCTTAATTGTGGTCGGCGAGGTGGTGGCGGGATGGGTGTTCGGTTTGGTGGGGCGGGGCTGGGTGCCGCGTGGTGCGGGTCGTCGGGGTGGTGGTGCGGGCCGGGTGCTGCCGTCCCGGGCCCGCTGTGCTCGCTCCGGCCGGGCTGCGCCCCCCGCTTGCCTGCTCGCCGGTCCGCGGCCCTCGGCTCCGGCCGGTGCTGTGCCGCCGTCCAGGGCCGTCCTGGGCCCCTCTGCATCGCCGTCGCCGTCCCGCTGTCCGGGTCGCGCCGCCGTCCGGGCCGTACCGGTCCGCTGCGCCCCTCGCTGGGCGGCCGGGTGGCCGTCAGGCCGCCCTGGAGGCTGTTCTGGTGGTCGTCCTGGTGGCGGGTGGGGGCTGTCGCGCTTGCTGTCGCGTTGCCTGTCGCGTGGGGTGCTGTCACGTGCTGTGACCTGGGCGGATACCCCTGATCTCCTGTGTGTGGTCTGGGCGCGACAGGTGGGTGCGACAGGGTGCCGGGGCGGGGCCGCGGCTGCTGCTCGGTGGCGGCCGCCGGGAAGGCCGGCCTTCCCGGCGGCCCTGGTCCTGGTGGTGGTTGTCCTGCGCCGGCGAACCTGGACCGCATGCCACTGAAGGCGGACCGACGGCCGTATGTGACAGTGAAGATGGACCGCCGCAGGTCAGTCGTCCTGGCGTAGGAGCAAAAGTCGCCGTCGAGCCTCGTCGCGAACCCCGGAATCCGCATCCGCCGCCAGCACACGAAGCTGCCGGATAAGTTCCGCCGCGCCGTCACCGGTCATCCAGCGCGGGTCACCGTTCAACTCCGCGCCGAGCTCGTCAGCAGTCCACTGGCCGGTCGCGTCGGCTCGGGCTGCGAGCACGGCGCGCAGACCGGCCAGGTCCCCACGTGCCAACAGGGCCTCGGCTGTCCCCGAGGTCACTGCGGTGTCCTGAACGTCAAGCAAGAGGCAGTGAAGGACATCGGCGACAACCCCAATCCGAGGTACCGCCGCCAGCCGGCGACCCGCGGCGGCCCTGGCACTCCATGAGGGAGAGTCCGCAGCTACGAGCAAATCAATCAGCTCTTGATCTTGGAAGTCGTTCATGGCACCAGCGCGCCAGGAGACGTCTCAGCTGCGGCGGTCCATCTTCGCTGTCACGAACGGCCGTCGGTCCACCTTCAGTGGCACGCGGTCCAAGTTCGCCGGCACAGGACAGTGGTGCTCGGCGACGGGGTGGCCGGTGGTGGGGGTGCAACGCGGGGGTTCGCTGGGGTGCAACACGGGGTCGTGTTGTGGGTCTGACCAGGTGTTATGTGGCTGGGAGTGGGGGCGGGTGGGCGTGTTGCACTTCGTGTTGCGCCGGGCTGGGCCAGTCCGCCGGCCTCGGCGGCCCGCCACCTGCCCGCGTTGCCCGGTGCTGGGCTCCGTTGTCAGGCCGCTGGGGCCTGGTATGGTGCGCGCCGGCGGGTCGGTGTCCGGGGAGGACCGGGTGCTGTGGCCTGCTGGGAAGTCAACCATCAAGGGGGAGTTTTGATGATCCGTCGCTATGTCACTATCGCCGCGGCCACGGTGCTGGCCACCATCGCGGTGTCCACCGCGGCGTTCGCGGGCACCCTTCCCAACACCCCGTGATCTGAGCGTCTGCGGGCCGGTTCCTTCTCAAGGGCCGGCCCGTAGTGCTGTGTGCGTGCTGGGCAGGGCCGGCGTTCTGGTCGGCCGCCAGGCCGTCCCGGCTCCCCGAAGGCCGTTCCGCTGCCTGCTGGTGTCCTGCTGCGCCGGGTCGCCGTCCGGGGGTGTCCCGCTGTGCCTGGCCCGCCTCGGCGGTGCGCCGTCACCCGTGCTGCCGCGCCCTGGCCGCCGTCCTGGTCGGCCGCCAGGCCGTCCCGCTGCGCCCGACGTGGCCGTCCTGCCCGCCGTGCCCGCGTCCGTCCTGGTGGTGTCCCGCCCGCCGCCGGGGCTGCCCGCTGCTGCGCCTTGGTGGCCGTCCTGGTCCGGTGTCGCTGCTCCGAGAATTGCCCGGTTGACGCTGGGCGGGATTTCCTGGGCGGTCCGGAAGGGCGGCCGTCGTGTCGGATGCGAGGGCCGTAGGCCCCTTTCCGAGGTGCCTGAATGCGATTCCTCGCCGCTGCGCCCAGAAAGGTGTTCTGATTTCCGCACGAAAGGGAGCAGAAAGTAATTCGCATTTCCGCAGGAAGCGCGGCCGGATAGAGCCGGGATGGACGGTTGCCGAGAGGTTGCCCGTTCACGTCCCGCGCCCATCCGGGAACCGGCAGGATAGGGCTGCACGGAAGTCGGGGAAACGCCGCCGGATTAGTTTCGGATTCCGGCCGGGAGTCTGCGGCTGAGGGCCCGTCAGCCACCGCCGTCCGGGGCGCCAGTGAGGGCCCGCCATCCGAGGCCGGGGAGGCCGAGCCGGGGCCGATGCCCGGAGGTTGTTCCTGAGGGCCGCAGGCCCCGCCTCAGGGGTGCCAGATGGGCCGCCAGCCCAGCAACCAGGCGGCTGAATGGCCACCGGCCGGGACCGGGGGAGGGCCCCCGGGGGTGGGGTTGTGACTGATACCGGAAGTCCGCGACACATCGTCAACGCCGAGGGCCGCAGGCCCCGACCGGCACCCCGCCCCACCGGAGGGACGGGCCACTACCCGAATTCCGCGTCACATCGTCAACGCCCACCCCCCGGGCGCAGCCCGGGAAACCCCACCAGCCAACCGGCCCGTAGGGCCGTGAAAACACCAGCCCAACAAGACCAGAAAGCCGACCAATTGACGGGCCGAAGGCCCGGAGAAAAGCCACCCGAAAGGCGGAGCGCAGCGACGCCCAACACCAACCCCAACCCACCCGCACCAAACCAAGTATTCGCCACCGGCGAATACCCCCAACCACCCACCACCCGCCGAGGCGCAGCCGAGGCCACACCACACACGGTGACGCCGTAGGCGGCA
>NZ_JBHTWX010000034.1:0-51396 GCF_042792155.1 Kitasatospora sp. NPDC056651
CCGCGCCCGGGGTGCGCGGGGGGGGCCCCGCCGGGCCCAACACATCCCTGGTCGCGGCCCCCCCCGCGGGGGGCGGGGCCCCCCCCCCCCCCCCCCGACACGGCCGGGCTCCGCCCCGGTGATCACGACACCGATCGCATTGCCCTACGGGATCACAGCGGTTCCGGCGAGCGAGCCTCGACGCAGCCGCAGCCGCAGCCGCAGCTCCGGACGGACACCGGATTCGCACCCTCCCCGCACCTGTCCGCGCTGACCGTCCGTTCCGGGGCCTGGCCAGGTCCGGGGCCTGTCAGTAGGCGGCCCTGGCGGTGGCGAAGGCGGCAGGGGCCGGGCGTTCGGCTACCGGCGGGCGAGTGTCGCGGTGACCGCGGTGCGGGCGGCGTCGCGGGGGTCGGCGTCGGTGGAGAGCCAGGCGAGGTGGCCGTCGGGGCGGACGAGGGCGGCGGTGACACCGGACCAGGTGGGGCGGGAGCCGGCCGCGGGGGCGGTGTGGACGTCGAGGCCGGGCGTCACGTCGTGGGCCAGCGGGGCGAGCGGTGACGGGGCGTCGGGGGCGGCGGTCAGGTCGAGCAGGACGTAGCGGCCGCGGCGCAGCAGGGGCAGCAGCGTGCCGCCGCCGTGGACGGCGAGGTCGGGGGCGCGGGTTCCGGTGAGCGGGTGGGCGCCGGAGGGTTCGCCGGAGGCTCCGGCGGGCAGGTGGGCGGGCAGGGCGGTGGGCGGGTAGCAGGTCGCGAGTCCGGCGGCGCGCTGGGCCAGGGCGTCGGAGAACTCCGGTACGTCGCCGATGAGTTCGCCCAGCAGGTCGCGCAGGGCCAGGGCCTCCGGGGTGTAGCTGGTCATCAGGCCGGTCTGTGCGCTGGTGCTGCGCAGCAGTTCGGCGCCGACCGGGTGGCGTTCGGCGTGGTAGCTGTCGAGCAGGCCGTCGGGGGCGGTGCCGGCGAGGGTCTGGGCGAGCTTCCAGCCGAGGTTGCCGGCGTCCTGGAGGCCGACGTTGAGGCCGGGGCCGCCGGCGGGGAAGTGGGTGTGGGCGGCGTCGCCGGCGAGCAGGACCCGGCCGTGGCGGTAGTGCTCGGCCTGTCGGGAGGCGTTGCCGAAGACGGAGATCCAGCGTGGGTCGCGCATGCCGAGGTCGGTGCCGGCGATCCGCCGTACGCGGGTGCGGAGTTCCTCGATGGTGGGGGTCCTGGGCGGCTCCTGGACGCTGTCCGGGTCGTTGCCGACCACCCGGTGGAGGCCGTCGGGCATCGGGAAGACCATGACGATGCCGTGCTCGTTGGAGGTGGAGTGCGTGGTGGGCGGTGCGTCGAGCGTGACGTCGGCCATCCAGGCCCACCGGGTGGCGGCCGTGCCGGGGAAGCCGATGCCCGCGGCGGTGCGTACGGTGCTGCGGCTGCCGTCGCAGCCGACCAGGTAGGCGGCGCGCAGTCGCCGGGGCCCGGCGGGGGTGTCGACCTCGACGGTCACCGCGTCGTCGTGCTGGGTCAGGCCGGTCACCCGGTGTTCGCGCAGCAGGCGGACGCCGACGGCCTCGGCGTGGGCGGCGATGAGTTCCTCGGTGCGGACCTGCGGCAGGACGAGGGTGAACGGATAGGGCGTGTCCAGCTGGGAGAAGTCCATCCGGGTGGTGAGCGCGGCGAAGTGTCCGCTGGGGACCCGCAGTCCTTCGGCGAGGAAGGGGGCCACCAGCCCTCGGGCGGCGAACAGTTCGAGGGTGCGCGGGTGGACGGTGAGGGCGCGGGAGTGCGGGTCGGGTTGGGCACGGGTCTCCAGCACGGTCACGTCGACGCCGTGGAGGCGCAGCTCGCGGGCGAGCCAGAGTCCGACCGGTCCGCCTCCGGCGATGAGGACGTCGTGTTCCGTGTCCGGTGTGGTCGTGGTGGTGCGCGTTCCTGCGGGCATGACGAAGCTCCCCTTCTTGGTCACTGACCAATAGTGATGCCTTCAGTAGACTAGGTCAGTGACCAAGAGGCAATCCCCGGCCGCCCCGCGGGCCCGGCTCGACCCGGCCGCGGTCGTACGCGCGGCGCTCGAACTGCTCGACGAGAAGGGCGCCGACGCCGTCTCCCTGCGCGGCACGGCCGAACGCCTCGGCGTGCGGATGAACACCGTGCTGTGGCACGCCAAGACCAAGGCCCGGCTGCTGGAACTGATGGCCGAGGCGATCGTCGCCGAGGTGTCGCTCACCGGACTGCCGGCCGCCCCGGACGAGCGCGTGCGCGAACTGGCCCGCCGCTACCGCCGCAGCATGCTCGCCCACCGCGACGGTGCGGCCGTCGTCGCGGGCACCTACGCCGCCGAGCCCGCCACCCTCGCCTTCGCCGAACACGTCGTGGCAGCCCTGCTCGACGCCGGACTCGACGAACGCCGTGCCGCCTGGACGTTCTGGAGCATCCAGTACCTGGCGCTCGGCCTGACGCAGGAGGAGCAGGCCCTCACCGCCTCCGGCGAGGAGCACACCCTCGGCCCCGCGCTCGCCGCCGGGAGCTACCCCGCGCTCGGCCGGGTGGTGCCGCACCTGGAGGACGCGGCGTTCGACGAGCGCTTCGAGTTCGGACTCGACCAGCTGCTGCGGCCCCTCGGGCCGCCGTCCGGGCATCCTCCCAGGGCGGCCCACGGCGGGTCATGAGTACGCGGGCCCATGGTGCCGAGGGGGCCGTGGGAGGCGAGGGGGGCGAGGGGGGCGGATGCCGAGGCCCCCGCCGTCGAGGCCCCCGCCGTCGGGGCCCGCGCTCCCGCACCCTCACGGGCCGGGTGTCAGAGGCGTGTGTTAAGACTTCGTCCAACGACCTCCAGGAGGTGCGAAGTGCACGAGCTGATCCTCCGTCACGCCGCTGACACCGAAGGCAAGATCGCCTTCTCCGATGCCGACGGCGCGGTGAGCTACGGCGAACTCGCCCGCCGCACGGCACTGGTGGCGGGCAACCTCCGGGTCGAGCGCGGCGGCCGGGTGGCGCTGTGCCTGTCCAGCGGGGTGCCGGCCGTCGTGGCCACCCTCGGGGTCTGCCGCGCGGCCGCCGTCGGGGTCCTGCTCGATCCGCGCGGCACCGACGACGACCTCCGCTTCCGGCTGGAGGACAGCGGCGCCGGTCTGGTGGTCACCGACCGTGAGCACCTGGCCCGGATCCGGCGGGTGGCCGGGGTCCGCGTGGTGACCGTGGACGAGCTGCTCGCGCCGTCCCGTGCGCGGCCACGGGACGACCTGGAACCCGACGCGCCCGCCTGGATCCACTACACCTCGGGGACCAGCGGCGACCCGAAGGGCGTGCTGTCGGCGCAGGAGGCGTGGCTGCGGTCGGCGGACCGCGCCTACCGGGGGCTGCTGGGCATGTCCGGTGACGACCGCCTGCTCTGGCCGCTGCCGCTGTTCCACGCGTTCGGGCACTCGATGTGCGTGGTGGGCGTCCTGACGCTGGGGGCGAGCGCCCACGTGATGGAAGGCTTCACCGCCGACCGGGCGGCCGCTCTGCTGCGCCGCACGCCGTTCACGGCGCTGGGCGGCGTGCCGACGGTCTTCACCCAGCTCCTGGACGCCGGAGCGCCGTTGCCACCGCTCTGCCTGTCCGCCGGGGCCCCGCTGCCGCAGGAGCTGCGGGCGCGGTTCCGCCGCACGGTCGGCCATGAGCTGCACGACGGCTACGGCAGCACGGAGGCGTCCGGGAAGATCGCCGTCGACGGCGTCGTGCTGCCCGGGATCGACACCCGCTTCGAGCACGGGGAGATCCAGCTGAGGATGCCCGGCTCCGACCGCTGGCACGCCACCGGGGACCTCGGCCACGAGGAGAACGGTCGGCTGGTGGTGACCGGGCGGGCCGGTGACGTGATCATCCGGGGCGGGGAGAACATCCACCCGGCCGAGATCGAACAGGTGCTGGCCGGCCGCCCGGGCGTCCGGGAGGTGGTGGTGGCGGGCGAGCCCGACGCGCTGCTCGGCGAGGTGCCGGTCGCCTACGTCGTCGGGGACGCGGATCCGGCGGCGCTGCTGGCCCTCTGCCGCCGCCGGCTGCCGCCGCACCGGATGCCGGAGGACATCCGCCCGGTCAGCCGGATCCCGCAGACTTCCTCCGGCAAGCCGGCCCGGCGGCGGCTGCGCGTCCAGTACCTGCTCGACCTGGTCCGGCGGGCCGCCGAGGGGATCACCGGCCTGCCACCCGAGGCGGACCAGCCGTTCGCCGAAGCCGGCCTGGACTCGCTCGGCGCCGTGCGGCTGGGGGAGCGGCTGGGCGCGGACCTGGGCATCACACTGCCGCCGTCCCTGGTGTACGACCACCCCACGCCCCAGGCGGTGGCCGACCACCTCGCGGGCGGGGCCACCACCGCGCAGGCGCCCGCCCGCAAGGCCACCGAGCCGGTCGCGATCGTCGGCATGGCCTGCCGCTACCCCGGGGGGATCGACGGCCCCGAGGACCTCTGGCGGGTGGTCGCCACCGGCCAGGACACGATCACCGGATTCCCCACGGACCGGGGCTGGCCCGTGGACGAGCTGTACCACCCGGACCCGGACCACGCCGGCACCACCTACGTGACGCGCGGCGGCTTCCTCACCGGCGCGGCCGACTTCGACGCGGCGTTCTTCCGGATGTCGCCGCGCGAAGCCCTGGCCACCGACCCGCAGCAGCGGCTGCTGCTGGAGACGGCCTGGGAGGCGGCCGAACGGGCGGGCATCGCGCCCGCATCACTGCGCGGCAGCAACACCGGAGTGTTCGTCGGCTTGATGTACGACGACTACGGCGGCCGCTTCCGGGGCAGCGCGCACCCGCTCCAGGCCCAGATCGCCCTGGGCTCGGCGGGCAGCGTGGCCTCGGGGCGGATCGCCCACAGCCTGGGGCTGCACGGCCCGGCGCTCACCCTGGACACGGCCTGCTCCTCCTCGCTGGTCGCCATGCACCTCGCGGCGGACGCCCTGCGGGCCGGCCAGTGCGACCTGGCCCTGGCCGGAGGCGCGACCGTCATGGCGACGCCGGACAGCTTCGTGGTGTTCAGCCGACAGCGCGGCCTGGCCCCGGACGGACGGGTGAAGCCGTTCTCCGCGGCCGCCGACGGCACCGTCTGGTCGGAGGGGGTGGGGTTGCTGGTCCTGGAGCGGGTGTCCGACGCGCTGCGCAACGGCCACCCGATCCTGGCCCTGCTGCGCGGCTCCGCGGTCAACCAGGACGGGGCGTCCAACGGCCTGACGGCGCCCAGCGGCCCCGCCCAGGCGGCCGTGATCCAGCGGGCGCTGGCCGACGCCGGGCTCACCGGCGCCGACGTGGACGTGGTCGAGGCCCACGGGACGGGCACCGCCCTGGGGGACCCGATCGAGGCGGCGGCCCTGCTCGCCACGTACGGCCAGGACCGGCCGGACCCGGTCCTGATCGGCACCGTCAAGTCCAACCTCGGGCACACCCAGGCGGCCGCCGGAGTCGCGGGCGTGATCAAGGCCGTGATGGCGATGCGCCACCGCACCGTGCCCGCCACACTGCACGTCGGCGAGCCCACCCCGCACGTCGACTGGTCCGCCGGCGCGGTCCGCCTGGTCACCGAGCCGACGCCCTGGCCCACGCCCTCCTCGGAGCGCGACCGGCCGCGTCGGGCCGGGGTGTCGGCCTTCGGGATCTCCGGGACCAACGCGCATGTGATCGTCGAGGAGTACGGGCAGTACGAGCAGCACGGGGAGTACGGGCAGTACGGGGAGCACCAGGGGGACGGCGAGCCCGAGCGGTCGGCCGCCGCGGCGCCCCGGCCGCGCGCCACCCGGGCCTTCCAGCGCCGGCGCTACTGGCTCGACCGCCCCGCCGAGCACCCGCTGATCGAGTCGACCGTCGTCGTACCCGGCTCCGGGGAAGTGGTGTGCACCGCCGACCTCACCCCCGCGTGGCTGCTCGACCACATCGTCGACGGAACGGCGATCGTGCCCGCCACCGCGATCCTGGAGCTGGTCCTGTACGCGGGGGAACGGGCCGGCTGCGACACCGTCGACGAATTGGTCCTGTACGCGCCCGTGCACCTGCCGCGGACGCGGCGCGCCGAGGTCGTGGTCCGCCGGGAAACCGACGGCGTCCGGCCGTTCGAGGTGCACGCCGACGGAGTCCTGTGTGCCGGCGGCCGGCTGGGCTCCCGCCCCGCGCCGCGCGTGGACACCGGCCCGTGGCCCCCGCCGGACGCCGAGGAGGTCGAGGTCGAACACGCCGACTACGGGCCGGCGTTCCGCGGGCTCACCAGGATGTGGCGCCGCGGCGACGAGCTCTTCGGCGAGGTGCGCGGGGACTTCCCGGACGCGGGGCGGTTCGCGCTCCACCCCGCCCTGTTCGACGCGGCGCTGCACCCGGCGCGGCTGCTCGGCGGCGGAGTGCCGTTCGCCCTGCGCGGAGCGCACGTGCTGGCGCGGGGCGCCACGGGGCTGAGGGTGCGCATCGGCGCGGGGCGGGTCGCCGTCGCCGACCAGGCGGGCCGGCCGGTGGCGTCCGTCGAGTCGCTGACGGTGCGCCCGATGGGCGGCGGCCGGGGCGCGCTGTTCCGCCCGGAGTGGCGCCGGACTCCGGGACGGCCGCGCGGCCGCGTCCACGAGGTGCTGCCGGGCGACGCGCCCGCCGCACTCGCGCTCGCGCTGCGGGAGTTGCAGGCCGACCACGAGCACCTCACCGTCCTGGTACGGCCGGGGGACCTGGCCGGAGCGGCGGTCTCCGGCCTGGTACGGGTCGCGCAGCGGGAGCACCCCGGCCGGTTCACCCTGGCCGAACGCGGCGACGGGCGGACGGAGATCGTGTCCGAGCGCGCGGACCTGGTCCCGGTGCCGGTTCCGGTGCCCGGCGGGCCGGGTGGTGCCTTCGGCTGGCGCGGGACGGTCCTGATCACCGGCGGCGGCGCGCTGGGCCGGGCGGTCGCCGACCACCTGCGGGCCAAGGGCGTGCGCGTCGTGGTCGCCAGCCGCAGCGGTGAGACGCGGCTGGACGTCACCGACCGGGAGGCGCTGGCCGCGCTGGTCGACTCGATCGAGGACCTGCGGGCCGTCGTGCACACCGCCGGGGTGCTCGACGACGGCGTACTCACGTCGATGACCCCGGCGCGCCTGGAGGCGGTGTGGCGCCCCAAGGCCGAAGCGGCCTGGCAGCTGCACGAGTTGACGGCGCACCGGGAGCTGGACGCCTTCGTGCTGTTCTCCTCGGCGGCCGGCGTGCTCGGCCACGCCGGACAGGCCAACTACGCGGCGGCCAACTCCTACCTGGACGAACTCGCCCGCCACCGGCGGCGATCGGGACTTCCCGCGCTCTCCCTGGCCTGGGGCCCGTGGACGGTCGGGATGATGGCCGGCCGGACGGTCACCGACGGCCTGGCACCCCTCACGCCCGCCGAGGGCGTGGCCCTGCTGGAGGCGGCGCTGGGCACCGACGAGCCGGTCCTGGTGCCGATCGCGTTCGACCCGCCCCGGCCGGAACCGCAACGGCCATCGGAACCGCAGCGCACGCCGGAAGCGACGGCGGCGCAACCGCGGCGCACGCCTGAAGCGGCGGTGCCCGAACCGACCACGCCGGCCGCCACGCTGGAGCTGGTGTGCGCCGAGGTCGCCGCCGTGCTGAGCTACCCGGACGTGCACCCGGACACCCCGATCCTCGACCTCGGTTTCGACTCGCTGACCTCGATCGAGCTGCGCAACCGGTTGGAGGCGCGGATGGGCCTGCGGCTGCCCGCCACGGTGGTGTTCGACGCCGCCACCCCCAGGGCGCTCGCCGAGCAGCTGCGCCCGGCGCCCGCCCCCGGGACGCTCGCGTTCCTCCACCACCGGCTGTGCGAGCTGGGCCGGCACCGGGAGGCCATGCACCTGCTCGTCTCCGCGTCCTGGGTGCTGCCGTCGGCGGCCACGCTCCCGTCCATCGCCCCGCAGCGGCTCAGCGGCGAGAGCCGTTGTGGCGACGAGCCCGGCGGCGAAGCCCCGGCCATCGTCTGCTTCCCCGCCTTCGCCTCACCCCCAGGTGAGTACGGCCCGCTCGCCCGGCACCTGCCGGACCTGTGGGTGCTGCCGCACCCGGGCTACGACGGAGGCCCCGTCCCGGAGGACGTGGAGGCCCTGGTCCGGGCCCATGCCGCCTCGATCCGGCAGCTCGGCCGGCCGGTGGTGCTGCTGGGCCGCTCCAGCGGCGGCCTGGTCGCCCAGGCCGTCGCGGAGCGCGTCGGCGCCGAGGCGGTGGTGCTGGTGGACACCCACCCCGTCCGGGACGAGGAGTGGCTCACCGAACTGGCGGTCCGCAGCGCGCTCCGCCTCGACGAGCCCGGTCTCGCGGCGATGGGCGCCTACGTCCGTCTCTTCCTGGACCGGGAGGAGGAGACGACCGTCCCCACCCTGAGCCTGCGGGCCGGCGAGGTGCCGGGCGACCACCACTCGATCCTCGACGAGCACGTGGCCACGACGGCGGGGGCGATCCGGGAGTGGCTCTCCCGGACGCTGCCCCCGTCGTCCGCGCCGTCCGAGCCGTCCGAGCCGTCCGCGCGGTCCGTGGGGCCCCAGCCGCCTCCGGCCCGGTGAGCGCGGCTCTCGGCCGCCGTCAGCCGCCGCGGTGGATGCGCCAGTTCGACTGCGCCACCGGGCCGCCCGGCGTCCACACGAACGGGATCCGGCGGTCGCCGTCATGCTTGTAGTCGCTGGCGTAGAGGTAGCCGCCGTAGTACGTGTTGTCGAGCCCGACGGTGTCCTGGTCGGAGAGCACCCCGTAGCCCTTGATCTTGATGTCCCCCGTCACGTTCAGCTCGCATCCCGAGATCAGGTCGGTGTTGCTGTTGATCGAGAGGCTGTGGTAGATCGGGCCGCGCAGTTCGCGGATCCGGACGTAGTGGTCGTCGCTGACCGCGTTGACCGAAGCGTTGGCGTTCAGGGTGCTGTTGGCGTTCAGGTCCCCGTTGGCGTCCAGGGTGCCGCTGACCCGCACGTCGCTGTTGGCGTACACGATGCCCCCGACGCTCAGGTAGCCGTTCGCGACGAGGCTGCTCTGCACGGAGGCGCTGCCGCTGACCGACAGGCTCCCGATGCCGGCCGAGCCGTTCACCGTCAGGTAGTTCACCGTCGCGGTGCCGGCCACGTCCAGCCCGGACTGGCCGGATATCTCCCCCTGGACGGTCAGCGCGGCCAGCACCGGGTTCTTCACACTGAGGGCGAGCGTGGCGTACTGGTAGACCGGCTTGAAGGAGTCGCCCTCGGGCGTCGACGACATCGAGGCCTCCACCGTGAAGGTGGTGTCCATGGTGAGGTGGTCCGCGCTTGGCGAGCAGAAGGTCTCGGCGCCCTCGTGGACGATGTTGCCCTCGCCGTCGTACACCCGGAACCAGGCGCCGTTGCTCTCCCAGGAGAGGTAGACCGAATCGCCCCGGGTGAACACCGTCTTGGGGGCGGTGGCACTGGCGCTGCCGCGGGCGAGGAAGGTGTGCAGGTAGAAGACGGGGCCCGTGACGGGCAGGGGCAGGACGAACGTCTCGTGGCTGTAGTTCTTGCGGCCGGTCGTGGTGGCGGAGTACTCGGTGACATAGCAGTTCATCGTGCCCGCGCTGGTGCTGAGTTTGCCGGTGATGCCGAAGTCCAGGGTGCCCTCGACCTGGTCGTACTCCTCGCCGGCGGACTTGAGGGTGGCCCGCCAGTACTCGGCTTTGCCCGTCCCGCCGATCTCCTCCGCGGTCACGGCCACCAGTGCCGCCACGGTCCATCGGTCGGAACTGGTGGAGAAGTGGGGCTTCGAGTCGAAGTACGCGCCGCCGCTCTCCGCGTTCTTCGGGATGCTCAGCAGGATCTGATCGCAGTACACGGTGTTCTTGTCGGCGCTGATGGCCAGGTTGACCCGGCCCTGGGTCTCGGTCCCGGGGGTGCTCGCCTGGAGCGGGGCCGGGCTGGTGGAGGGGCGGTAGGTGAGCAGCGGGGGCTGGTCGGACACGGCGGGGCCTCCTGGGGGTGTGTGCGGGTGACGGGTGACTGCCCGGAGCCGGGTCAGGGCTCGGACCTGGTCAGGCTCCGGGTCGGGACTGGTGCTCGGACTCGGAATCGGACTCGGAATCGGACTGGGAATCGGGCTCGGTGAGGAGCCGGAGCAGGCCGTCCTCCAGCGTCGGGGGACGGTCCGGGAACTGCGCGTTCGTCTGCGCCGGGGTCAGGTCGTAGGACGTCCAGTGGCCGTCCGGCGGCGGCCCCGGGCGCAGCCAGGACCAGGTGCCGTGCCGGGTGCCGGGCCGGGGGAACGGGATCGCCCCGTCCTCGCCGCCGCCACCCAGGACGGGCCCGAAGCGGAACTGGGCCTGGAGGTGGCGCAGTGCCTCGTCGACGTGCGGCGGTTGGACGGTCACGGCGGTCGTGGGGGTGATGCCGGTGACGGCGTGGACGCTCGCGCGCGGGTCGACGAGCAGGAGCAGCCGGGTGGGCGCGGGGTCGCCGAAGGTCAGGTTCAGGTAGTTGGCGCCGCGCGGCCTCTCCGGGAGGGTGTCGGGCGGCCCGAGCGGCCCGATCGGGCTGATGAGGTCCTGGCCGCCGTCGGGGGCGGTGACGCTGTCGAAGCGTTCGTAGTCGTAGCCCCCGTCGGGCGCGGTCCGGAAGAAGCCGATGAGGCCGTCGTCGCGGGCGGCCTGGTCGCCGAGGCGGACGGCGAACGGGTCGGAGGTGAAGGCGGGGGCCGGCGGTTCGAGGGTGGCCGTCCAGCCGGTGTCGGTCAGCGGCGGCCCGTCCAGGGTCAGTCGGAGCCGGGCGTGGACGAGGGCCAGTGGCCGTCCGACGAGGGCGGAGAGCGTCTGGTCGGTGCGGCGCCCGAGCGGGTCGGTGGTCCACAGGGTGGAGTCGATGGCGTCGAGGAACGCGGTGAGGTTGGCCTCGGTGGCCAGGTGCCGGGAGCGCAGCAGGCCGACGAGGTCCGGGGCGAGCGCCTCGACCTGGGCGAGGGTGGTGACGGTGCCGTCGGGCGGGGGTTCCCACTGGCCGGTGCGGGTGCCGGTGCCGTCGGTGAGCAGCCGGTAGGTGCCCAGGAAGCGGCCCGCCGGGTCGTACAGCAGCAGGCTGCGGTCGAGGTGGTTGGGCAGCAGCCAGCCGGTGACGGGGCTGGGGTCGGCGGCGGTCTCCACGACCCGGGTGCCGGTGGCGGCGTCCAACAGGTCGAAGTCGAGCCGGGCGGGCTGGAGGGGGCGCGGGGGGAGTTGGGCGACGGCGGCGACGGTCGGGGTGAGCGAGGACTCGGTGGTCAGGGCGGTGTCGACGATGAGTGGGAAGCTGCGGTACTCGTGCAGGCCGCCCTGCTGGAGGTTGGGGCTGACGACGTCGAGGACGCGGCCGAACTTGTCGTAGAGGAAGAGTTCCTGGACGTGGATCTGGCCCTGGCGGGTCTCGTGGAATTCGGCGCTCTCGCCGCCGGGGAGGTAGGGGACGCTGGTGACCCGGCCCCGGTAGCGGGCGGGCAGGGCGTCCTGGGTGTCGGCGTCGGGGTAGCCGGCCAGGCCCGCGGTCTGGGGGAAGTCGTCGTCCTGGGTGGTGGGGCGGCGGAAGGCGCGGGTGTCGCGGGCGGCGAGGCGGTCGTTGAAGCCGGTCAGTTCCTGGGCGAGGATGCCCCAGTCGCCGATGGCGGAGAGCCAGGCGGTGAGCTGTCCGCGCTGGGTGGTGGAGCCGTGTCGGGAGACGAACTCCTTCAGCCGGGAGGCGAACAGGGCGCGGGGGTGGGGGCCGAGGGCGGAGATGCCGGTGACGTCGACTGGTTCCCCGTCGAGGCGGGCGCCTGGGGTGTAGCGGTAGTCGGTGCCGTCGAAGGCCCAGCAGTCGTGGCCGTCGACGGAGTGCGGGATGTGCCGGTAGGAGACGTTCCACTCCATGAACAGCGGTTCCCAGGGCTGGCTCCAGGAGGCCAGGCCCAGTGCGGGCAGGGTGCCGGTGTAGTCGGTGGGGCGGTGGGCGGTGAGTGCGGCGGTGAGGCCGGCCGCCGTCAGGCCGGTGGCGGTGGTGGCGGCGGCGAGGGCGGGGGCGTTGGCCGGGTCCAGCAGGTAGTACTCGGTGAGCAGCGCGGTGACCTCGCCCGGCAGTGCGCCGAGCCCCGGCAGGGTGGGCAGTCCGCCCTGTCCCGGGATGGCGGTGACGGCTCGGCCGCCGACGGAGACGGCGCTGACCGGCGGGGTCGGGGTGTGGTCGGCGAGCGGGCGCACGGGTACCGGTTCGTCGGTGACGACGGCGTCGGCGGGGGGCCGGATGCCCGAGACGCTCACCACCGGGTTGGCGCTGCGCCAGTAGGCGGGCCGGGGCACGGCTTTGAGGGTGGCGCCGCCGGTGAGCCCTTTGGCCAGGGCGAAGGCGGCGATGCCGGCCTGGAGCGCCTCCTGGGCGTTGGCGTGCCGCGCGGACGGGTCCGGCTGGGGTACGAGGGCGGCGAGCGCGCGTGCCTGGGCGGTCTGCTCGCGCAGGGTGTGGGCGAGGGAGCCGGGCCGGGCGGGGTCCAGTTCCGCCTGGATGTCGTCCTGGTCGGGGGCGTCTGCGGGCGGCGGCGGGGGGATGTGCTCCAGGACGCCGTTCTTGAACCACAGGGAGTTGAGCCGCCACTGGAGGGCGTGCACCTCGCCGAGCAGGGTGTCCAGTCGGGTCTGGTCGTCGTTGAGGGTGGTGAGCCAGGCGGGCGGGGTGAAGGACGCCGCGGTGGTGCCGTCGGTCGTCGGGTCGGACGTCGGTTCGGACGCCGGGTCGGCGGGCGGTGGGGTCACCGTCCACCGGTATCCGCCGGAGGAGGGCCCGAACGAGGCGGCGTGGACGGCGCGCCGCACCCGTTCGTCGCCGCCCTTCTCGTCGGCGACGGCGAGCAGGTCGTGCAGGAACGCCCGGAGCAGTTGCAGGTCCGCGGCGGCCGGCCGGGCGCCGGTCGCCTGGAGTGCGTGTCCGGCGAGCGCGGTGAAGGCGTCCTCGGTGGTGGTGCCGAGGGAGACGTTGAGGGTCCGGTTGTTCCGGACGGTCTGCAACGGGTCCGGGGAGGGGATGGCGGCGTCGTCGGCCGGGTCCCAGGGCACGGTCAGGGCCAGCCCCTGGTAGAGGCTGCGCACGGCGGGCGCGACGGCCGCGTCCTGGGCCGGGTCGCCGGTGAGTCTCGGGTCCCGCCAGTCCAGCCGGCCGAGCAGGTCGGCGTAGGAGGTGCCGGGCGGGCGGGTGGCGAGGACGTCGGCGGCCGGGTCGGAGTACCAGCCGATGACCTGGTAGCCGAGGGTGTCCGCGGCGGTGACGTCGGCGAGGTCGTCGGTGAAGGAGAAGACGTTGGTGTTGTGCGGGACGTAGGTGGTGAAGTGCTGGTCGCCCGCGCCCATGGCGGTGAGGAACAGCGGGTCGCCCGCGGCCCGTTCGGTCCAGGGCTCGTCGTCGGTGAGGGGGAAGGCGAGGCCGAGCAGGACCTGGGGGGCGGGGTCGGTGCGGGCGCTGCGGTAGGGGTCCCGGCTGGTCCGCCAGGCGTTCAGCGTGGTGTCGGTGACCAGGTGGGGGCTGGAGTGTTCGAGGGGGTGGCCCTGCCGCAGGGCGTAGGCGGTGTGCGGGCAGTCGCTCTCGATCACCCAGGCCCTGACCCGCCGGGTGGTGGCGCCGCTGAAGCGGGTGACGAGCCAGCGGTTGGGCACCGGCGGGTAGTGGACCTCGCCGGTCGCCGGGTCCTGCACGCCGTGGCGCAGGCCCCGGGGGAGCGTCCAGTGGAGGTGGACGCCGGTCTGCCGGAACTGGGGGTCGTCGCTCTGCCGGTCGCCCTCGTCGGGTTCGGGGCTGATGAAGTCGTCCAGGGCCTGGTAGTTCTGCCGCCAGGTCCGGAAGCCGTCGCGGCGCAGCAGGGCCGGGTTGACCACGAGCGCGTCGAGCGCGACCGGTACGAGGAGGGCGGGGCGGGTGCTCATCGTCGGTTTCCTCCGGTCGCGGGGAAGCGGTCCCCGGCGGGGCCGTCGAAGCGGATCGCCTCGGGCACCTTGACCAGTTGCAGGGCGAGGTCGGCGGGGCCGAGTCCGCCGACGCCCGTGCCGTGGGCGGTGTCCAGGGCGGTGGCCAGCGCGGGCACCAGTGAGGTGAGGTCGAGGACCCGTACGGCGGGGTCGGCGTTCGGGCGCAGGTGGCGCAGGACGTCGAAGGTGACGTCGGGGCCGAGCTGTTCGCCCAGCGGCAGCCGTGGTCCGGTGTCCGGCAGCAGGCTGCGCAGCGGGATCAGTCCGTCGTCCTCGACGCCGAAGCGGAAGCCTTCCTGGGGTTCGGCGAGTTCGACGGTGGCGGGCACTCCGTTGAACAGGCACAGCAGCACGGTCGGGGAGAGGTGGTCCATCCGCAGCACCGGCAGTGGGGCGCCGGCCGCGTCGACGGCCCGGACGGCGAGGTGGGGCCAGCCGGAGACGAGGGCGGAGCGCAGCAGCAGTCCGCAGACCGGGCCGAGGGTGGCGTCCGGGTCGGCGGGTTCGGTGTCGCGCTGCCGGTCGCGGTGGCGGGCCGCGGCCCGCGCGGCCTTGGCCCGGACGGCGGCGGCGACCACGGCGTCCTGGAGGGTGTCCCGGCTCGACTGGGCGCCGATCCCGAGCGCTCCGCCGACCAGTGCGTCCAGCCAGTTGGGGTCGGTGTGGAAGAAGCGCAGGGACTCGGGTGGCAGCATTCGGGCGTCCGGGACGAGGTGGGTGAACGGCACCGGGGTGAGCAGCAGCAGTTGCCCCAGCCAGTCCGTGACGGGCGCGAGTTGTGCGGTGAGGCCGTCGTCGGCGTCCAGGGCGGCGGTGACGGCCGCGCGGGCGGCGTCGGAGCGCAGGAAGGCGTCCAGGTCGGCGCTCGGGTCGCTTGGCGCGGGTGCGGGTGCGGGCGGTGACCAGGGGTCGTCGGAGTGCGTGGGGGGCGTGCCGAGGGCGGTGAGCAGCGGTCCGTCCAGCAGGGCGCCGAAGGCGGCCCGGGCGGTGCGCGGTCCGCCGTCCGCGTCCGCCGGGAGGTGGGTGCTGGTCTGCCGGTGGTACAGGGTGTCCACGAGTGCGTGGGTGGCGCGTTTGAACGCGGTCAGCTGTTGTACGTACGCGGGGTCGGCGAGGGCGAGTGCCCGTCCGGTCTCGAAGGCGGTGGCCAGTGACACGTCGAAGCTGCCCCAGGCGGGGTCGTAGCCGAGCAGGGCGTCCGCGCCGGTGGCCGTCGCCACCCGGTCGACGGGCCGGGGCGCTACGGGTGTGAGCGGTCCCCGGTACCAGCCGAAGGCGTGTTCGCCGGAGCGGGTCAGGTAGGGCAGCGGCACGTGGCCGGCGCCGATCCGCCGGGCGACCTGGCGCCGGGCGGGCGGGGTGGCGTCGGTGTCCTGGTACGGGGAGGGCAGCCGCAGCCACATCTCCTCGCGGGTGGCCGTCCGGGTGCCGTCCGGTGTCCGGGTGAGTCCTTCGGCGAGGTCGCGGAAGTGCGCCTTGCCGTCCGGCTCGGCCCAGAACGACCAGCTGCACAGTGACAGCAGGGCGACGGAGCTGCGGCCCCGGAAGTCCGGGTCGGGTCCGAGGAGGGGCTCGTGGCCTTCCAGGGACACCAGGTGGACGATGTTCTTGGTGCGGGTGCCGGGCGGTGAGCCGGGCGGGGCGGCGGCCGGGAAGCGGTTGGCGACGACGACGGAGAACAGCCCGTCCTCCTGGAGGCCGAGGACGGGCCGGTCCCCGGTGTTGGCGCCTCGGCAGTGTGCGAGGTGGGGCAGTTCCGCCAGTGTGGGCACGACCGCCGGGAACACGGACGCGGGGATCCGGATGACCTGGCACGGGTCGTCCGGCGTGATGTCGGACTCCGGGTGGAGGGCGGGCTTGAGCACGGCGGGATCGTCGGCGAGGAAGGCGCCGACGGTGGTCGGCTCGGTCCGGTTGGGGGAGGTGTCGCCGCCGAGGAGCTGGTCGTCGGTCAGGACCAGCAGCGCCAGCCACGGGGTGGCGCGCCCGGCTCCGCGCAGCGGCCGCTCCCACGGCAGCAGCGGGTCTCCGAGCACCAGGTGGGGCAGCACGTCGGCGAACCGTCCGGCGGAGGTGTCGGGCGGCTGTTCGGCGACCACGGCGGTGGTGGCGTCGATCGCGACCTGGGGGGCGCGTACGGTGAACCGCTGCACGGCCCGGAACGGTCCGCCGACGGTCCGCGCGCCGGGGTCCGTGCCGGTGCGCAGGGTGTGGGTGGCCTCGATCCGGTAGTCGCCGGCGGGCAGGGCGGGCAGGTAGTGGTCGTGCAGTTCGATGTCCCCGACGGGGATGGTGTCGCGGGCTGGGTGCGGCGGGCTCGCGCTCACGTGGTCTGCTCCCTCACGTCCGGTCGGGGTTCTGCACCGTCGGGTTCTGCACCATCGGTGCCTGGCCGAAGTAGTGGCCGGCGCCGGCGGCCAGGGCGGTCAGCGGGTCGGACGGGCCGTCGAGCAGGCCGGCGTCGACGAGTGCCGCGCACACCTGGTCGCGCCCGGTGCGTGCGCCGCCCCGGTCGGTCTGTCCGATCCGCCGCACGCAGGTGTCGTCGGGGACGAAGACGTCGTCGAGGTCGGCGGCGGCGGGGGAGGAGGGCAGCGGGGCGAGGCCGGGCGGGATCTCGTCGGCGGAGTACTCGCTGAGCGGGAACACCCCGCGGGAGTCGGCGAGTCGGGGCCGGGGCGCGCGGACGTCCCAGCCGACCGGGCGGTCCGCGAGGACCTCGGCGCTGGGGGTGGTCGGGGTGTGGCTGAAGGGCGTCGGCGGGGCGCCCCACAGGGCGGCGGGCAGGTGGTGGGTGCGCGGGGTCGTCGTCCAGCCGTCCATCGGGGCGGGCGCGTCCTCGTAGTACAGCGTCAGCCGGTGTTCGCCGACCAGCCCGGTCAGGTCCATGGGCCGTACGTCGATGCCGGGGCCGTCCTCGGCGCGGGGAGCGGACAGCGGGTCCGCGCCGATGCGCAGGTGGCTGGCGGGCACCGCGGACTGGGTGAAGAACCGCAGGTCACGGGCGCGGGCGTACCAGGTCTTGCCGCTGTTGCCCCGGTCGTGGCCGGTGGTGTCCTCGACGGCCCCGTCGATGCCGCCGACCGGCCCGACGGTGACGACGGCGGCGGGTTCCGGCAGCAGGCCGGCGAACTCGCTCCAGCCCAGCGCCTCGGTGTCGGTGCCGGACCGGCCGGGGCCGAAACCGATCGTCTTGGAGAAGCCGATGAAGTGCGCGGTGACCGAGCCGCCCGTCGGCGGCCCCCACAGTTCCAGGTCGGCGCCCACGGACGCGCTGATCGTCTTGTGGATGATCCCGATGTTGATCGTGTAGGACGCGCCGATGCTCACCGAGATCCGGGCGGTGAAGGAGAACGGCCGCCAGGACAGCAGCAGATCGGCCTGGGCGGTGAACCAGGCCTGGAAGTCCCCGGCGTGGAAGGTGACGCTCAGCCGGCCCCCGGCCATCGCGCAGGACGGGGTCACCGCGAGGTAGGCCTGCGCGGTGATCGTCAGATTGCCGCTGACGGCCCAGTCGATGCCGAGTCGTGGCACGTCGGGGTAGCCGGCGGGCTTCTCGAAGGCGGGGTGGTAGCCGCCGAGGGTGACCACGAACTGCCCGGCGTTCGGGTGCGGTCCGAACCACAGGGCGGCGGCGAACCCGCCGGTGAGGTGGCAGTCCGGGGTCAGTACGTACGACACGGGCGCGAGCTGCGCGGCGAGCTCGAAGCTTCCGGCGAGCGGCCGGACCTCCGCCTCCAGGCCCAGTTCGGCGTACACGTACGTCCGGGTCGCGGACTCGGCCGGCATCGGCAGCTGGAGGGTGGCGATGCCGAGGACGGCCAGCGCCAGTTCCCGGCCGAACTCGGCGGCCAGCAGCACCTTGGCGTTGACCACCTCGGCGACCGTGAACTCGATCCCGAGGGCCAGCCAGTACGACCCCTCCTTCGGGGCGATCCACGTGTGCGACGGCCCGCCCGGTACGGCGGGTTCGCGCCCCTCCAGGACGTCCAGGACGTCGGAGGGCCGTTTGGCGGCGTCGGGGCCCTGCTTGTTCAGGGTCAGCAGCGGGAACCCGGTCACCTCCCGCGCGGTCGGCAGGGTCAGTTCCCGGTTGAAGCCGAACCCGGCCATCAGCCCCGTGACCAGCAGCGGCGGCGGCCCCCCGAGCGGTGCCTCCAGCTGGCCGAACAGGAACAGCGACGGCCAGCCGTCCGCCAGTTGGGCGTACGAGCCGATGGCGGCCAGCGAGAACTCGGGCACGGCGATGGTCGCCGTCCCGTCGAACTGGAAGAGCACGTCCTTGCCCAGCCGGCCGGGCGGGATGCGCAGCAGCGCGCCCGCGACCTGCACCGGGGGAGCGGTGTACCCCACGCCGACGCCGTCGAGCTGGAAGACGGGGGCGAAGTGGTCCAGGGCCGAGCCGACGGCCAGGCCGTCCAGCGAGAGGGACAGCGGACCCAGGGTGACCCCCGCGTCCAGGGCGAACAGCAGCGCGTTGTTCTGGTAGACCACCCCCACCCGGTTGATCTGCACCACGCCCAGCTGCTTCTGCACCCGCACCCACACGGCGGTGGAGGCCGGGCCGCCGGACGGAGCGGGCGTGGCGGGCGTGGCAGGTGTGGCGGGCGTGTTCGGTGTCGTCGGCTGCCCGGCCGATCCAGCCCCGCCGGTCCCCGCCGAGGGCACCCCGAGGGCGACCGGGACGGTGTCCTTCCCGATCCGCAGCTCCGCCAGGGCCCCCACCCCGGCCTTCAGCCCCGCCTCCGGCAGCGGCATGACCTGCGCCTGCCCGAGCAGCGCGTTCACCGCGGCGGTCGTCTCCTTGTCGAAGACGTCGGAGCTGTACAGGACCTGGAGGTTGCGCACCGCCAGGTCGCCGCCCGCGCCCGCGAGGAACCCGCCGACCAGGGGGAGGTGGGTGAGGTCGAAGTCCGCCGAGAGGTCCACGCCGACGCAGAACCGCGCCGGGCCGCCCGGCGGCGCGACCCGGACGAACTTGGCGTCCTTGAGGTCGATCCGCAGGCTGTCGGGCACGTCGTCGGCCAGGGCGGGGGAGAAGTGCGCCACCCAGTCCCGCAGCGCGATCTCGGTGCCCTCACCCGGGCTGCGGTAGGTGGCGGCCAGGACGTCGGTGCCGGACTTCCGGGCGCCTGACTTCCTGGTGTCGAAGGCGACGTCGAAGGTGAAGCCGTCGATGTCCAGGACGCCGCTGTACCGCGCCCCGGAGTCGTCCCGGGTGATCCTCGCCTCCAGCGTGGCCGTCACGCCTTGCGCGATCGTGACCTCTCCCCGGCAGACGAAGTCGAGGGTGCCGGTGCCGGTGGTGTGCGACAGCCACAGCGCGGTGAGCTCCATCGCCTTGAGCGGCTCCGGCGCGTCGGGCAGGTGCAGGGCGTCGAGGACGTCCGCCATGCGCAGCGCCTCACCCGGCTCCAGGCCGCCGCCGAAGGTCCAGCCGCCCTTGTCGTCGGCGGCCTTCGCGGCCGAGACCTCGATGTCGAGGGAGGAGCCGATCGTCGCCGTGCCCGCGATGCGGGCGGTGAGCCCCTGGAGGGCGTCCTGGTACACGGACAGGCTCAGGGAGGTGACGGTGAAGGGGCCGGGCGACCAGTCGCCGGTGGCCTTCGCGTGCAGGAGGTACCAGTCCCCGAGCCGGGCTCCGAAGGACAGCTCGCCGACGGCGGCGGACTCGGGCACCTCTCCGGCGGGGATGCCGAACGACTCCAGCAGCGAGCGGACTTCGACCGGCTTTCCGTCCCGCAGCCTGCCGGTGACGCCCAGATCGGCGGGCCGCAGGGCGACCTCCAGGGGGAGCCCCTTGACGTCGAGGTCGGCGACGACGGCGACGGAGGTCACCTGGTAGTGGGCCGGCTCGCCCCGTCCCGTCCTGACCAGGCGGTAGTCGAAGCCCGCGACGTCCCCGGGATCGAATCCGAAGGCGCGCAGCCCCTCCCGCGCGGTCGGCCACAGGTCGCCGCCGAAACGGTTGCCCAGCTCGTCCAGCGCGCGGGCGAACCCGCCCCGCCGCCGCGGCCGCACGGCGGCGGTCAGCCACCCGACGTCGTCCACGGCCAGCGTCGACTCCACCTCGACGCCGTCGAACGTGCCGCCCAGCGCCACGGTGGCCGCGCCCTGGGCGGTGACGGTCACCGTCACCGTCTTCACCGCCATGGCCACGAGCGACCCGGCGGGCCAGGCGGCGGACTCCCAGTCGAGAGGGAGCGTCAGCTTCGTGCGCCCCGCGTCCACTTCGGGCCGTCCGCTGCCGGCCGCACCACGGCACGTGCCGTCCGGGAACGCCGCCAGGACGGTGCGCAGCCGCTCGGGAAGCGCGGCGTCGTCGGCGCGCAGCGCCGGCGGATCCCCCAGGCCCGCCAGGTGCGCCTTCAGGGCGTCAAGGTCCACTGGAATCCCCCCTCCTGGAATCACGACTTTATTCTGAATTTCGGCTTCGGGTTCTTCGGCTGCTTCTTCTGTTTTCCCGGAGCTGCCGAATCCTGCACCCAGTGGACTTCGTCGAATTCCATGTAGCGGGGGCGGGAGGCCACCACTGCCAATGTGCCGTAGGCTTCTTCGGTCATTTTTCCGCTGATCTTCTCGTTGATGAGGGAAAGTTTCTCGAAGAGGGTTCCGTTCAGGTCCTTGGCGGACGAGAAGATCGGTCTGGCCCCTGTCTCGAAATTCTCGCCGGGATCGTCGGTGCGCTCCTTGGGACCGATGAAGAGGTTCCCGGGAAGCCAGGTGTAGACCTCGCAGAAGCTGTCCCAGCCTTCGGGGCGGCTCTGGCTGCCGGAATCGTGGGTGACCGAACCATCCATGATGTCCGCGCAGAGTTGGCGGACGTGCTGGATGTCATCCTGCACGAGCGACAGGCCGCCGTACACGCGATAGAAGACAAGGTAGTTCATGAGTGCTTTGAGCAGCTTGCCCGCTTTTTCGCCGTGATCGCCGTTCCACAGGCCCCGGAGCTGGTTGTAGGGCACGACGTGATGGCGGGCCATGTCGGCGCTCTCGCAGATCCCCGTTCCGCGGAGGGCGGCCCTGTACGGAGAGCCCGGTCTGGCCTTCTCCATCTCCAGGTTGTAACCGACCACAGCCTGAGCACCTCCATCCCCGGCCGGACGCGTCCGCCTCTGTCAGCCCTGCCGTGTCGTCACAGGCTCACGGCCGCGTGGCGGCCCGCGCAACCACGCCTCCGGGCGCGGAGACCTTTTCGGACAGCCGCCGCGCGGAGGCGCGGGCGCCCGTCCCGCCGCAGCCGGGGACCGGGCCGGCCACGGGGCGCAGCGGGGCGACCAGGTCGAACACTCTCTCGAAGGCCGGTGGCGGGCGGGAGCGGCGCCGGTCGCGGCGGTCGAGTCGGTGGCGGCCGGTCGGCCTGGGCGCGGCGCGCCGGATGACCTGATTCCGCCGGGGCGCGCGGGCACGGAGGCGGCCGCACCTCGCGCATTCGTATGCGAAGTACGCCGGGTGCCCAGCGGCCATCACCCCGCCGGGTTAACCGGCCCCGGGGAGATGTGTGTGGTGAGGTCCGACGTGAGACCGTCGCCGGGAACCCGCCGCTGCCGCAAAAGAGTCCACGCTGCGGGAAACGCAACGATCCTGAGCCCAGGAGCCCCCATGCCTTCCCATCCCCTGTACGGCTGGGCGGTCGTCAGGCACGAAGAGATCCGCCGACTCCGCATCAACCACGACGGAGGGGGCGAAACCCCCTTCGGATTCAAGTGGCCCATGCCGTACGGGCGGTCCGTCCGGTACGACCACACGAACGACCTCACGTACTTCCAGACCCTGGACCCCTCCAACGGCATCCGCAAGGTCTACGAGGTGTCCCCGAGCCCTGCGGACCCCCGACCCGGCCGCTACCTCCAGGCCGACGGCAAGACCTTCGGCGCGGTTGCGTTCGGCCCTGCGACCGGAGGCCCTCCCCTTTTGTACGGAGCCGATCCCGAAACCTCCCTGCTGTACGAGTTCGGAGCGCCTGCGGGCAAGGGGGCGGACCTGAGCCGGAACGACAAGTGGACCGCCTTCCACGTCCTCGAAGGCTGGGAGGTCTGGCAGCGGGACCAGATCGCGGACCTCGCGCTCTACGCGCTCAAGGGCAGCAGCGGCGAGCCCACGCTGACCGCTTTCGTCCTCTCCGGCCCCAGCGCTCAGGAGCCGCACACGACCCATCTCCTCATCAAGTCCCTCCGCCTGGAGGGCCCTGCACCCGTGGTGCTGGAGTGCCCCACGCACGCCCGGGTCGTGGGCATGGACCCCCACCAGAGCTACGCGTGGCTGAGCGGAGAGAGGTCGGAACTGTGCCGGGTCTACCTGGACGGCACGTCCACGGTGGAGCCGTTGAAGCACCGGTGCTCCACTCCGGCGGTGTTCGCCCGGGCCCGCGACGCGGTCTGGGCGGTCTTCCTGGACGACGCCACCCTGCGCGGCGTCGACGTGACCGACCCCCGTAAGTCCTTCACCATCGCCGCTCCGAACGAGGGGGCCTGGGGCAGGGCGCTCATCGGTGGTACCGGAGGCGACCTGGTGTGGACCCTGCAAGGGACCGAGAACGGCATCTGCCAGTACGAGTGGGACCTCACCGAAAGAACGTGCGTGGACCTCGGCCCGCTCTCCTTCCCGTTCCCGTCCGACGGGGAGCTCCTCGACGGCCTCGACGACCAGTGACCGACAGCAGCGCCCGACCCGGTTCTCCGCCCGGAGACGGTCCATCACGACATAGGGACGACATGGCCGACCTGGTTCCCACCGCCTGCGCCGCACTGCGCCGCCGCAGCGGCGAGGTGGGCGCACCCGCCACCTACTGGTTCTTCGGCGACGTGGTACGGATCGTCGCCCAGTGCGAACCCGGCGGGCGCTGCCCGACACCGGGGGCGCCGATCTGGAGCTGGACCAACCAGGACGGCCAGTCCTACCCCTTCCCCGCCGACGCCACCTCCTACGGAACGTTGTGGAGGAGCCTCGCCGGCGCCCTGGGCCCGGGTGGGCCGCAGGCCCTCTACACCACGGCCGACCGTACCCTGCTCCATGCGATCCTCCGGGGTGAATGGCCCGACGACCCCGTCCGGGTGGCCTCTTTCGACCCGGAGGCCGAGGGCCTGATGAACCCCGAACAGCCATGGGAACCACATGAGTTGACCAGGTCAGGAGTGTCGGCTTCGATGCTGTCGGCAGCCTGCGCGGTGGACCTGTCCCCGGCCGTCCTGCTCTTCGGCCAGGTCGACTCGGGGCCGGTCCACTGGCGCTGGGACCCGCACCTGAAGGAGGTCTCGGGGCCGTCGCCGCTGCCGGCGGGGGTGAAGGGCCCGGTGACGGCCGCCTTCCTCGGCTACGACACGGCCGAGGTCGACCACGGCGCGTCGAAGGTCTCCCGGAGGATCACGCGCCTCTACTCCGGTGCCGAGGAGCAGGCGTTCGTGGTCACCGAGTCCGCCACGGGCTTCGCGTTCCACGAAGTCCCGTCCGCGGCGCCGTTCCTGAAGCAGTTGACGGAGCACGTGAAGCAGCCGTAGCGGCCCGTAACGGTCGGCCGGGGCGAGCAGGTCGGGGCGAGCAGGTCGAGGCGCGTGAGTCGAGGCGCGTGAGGAGAAGGGTGATGGCCGAGGACGAGCTGCCGGTCGAGTGGGTGCCGGCGTTGACGTCAGCCGCGCTGCGGCTGGAGATCCCCACCGGCTCGGGTTCCGACGGCGCGGACGCGGGTGCGGGCGTGGGCCTCGGGCTGGCGTTCGCGGGCACCGAGGCCGGGCGCGCCTGGTCGGTACGGGTGGCGTCGGCGGCGCCGGAGAAGCGGCGGGTGACGATGCTGCTGGCGGGGGTGACACCGGAGCTGGGCCTGGTGAACCTGCCGCTGGTGGGGCGCCTGGTGCCCGCGGGCGCGGGCAGGCTGAGCGGGCTGGTACTGGCCGCCCGTTCGACGGCGACGCAGGAGGAGGTGCGGGCGAGCCGGGGCCGACTGGACGAGCTTCTGAAGGCCGTCGGGCATGCGGTGCCGCCCCCGTTGCCGCAGAACGTGCTGGTGCCGACGCCGGCGGCGCTGGGTCTGGAGATCGAGCCGCTGGGCAGCAGCGACCCGCTCCCGCTCTGGATCCCGCTGGGCGGGAGTCCCGAGCCCGGCCCCAGGCCCGGCCCCGGCCCCGAGCGGGCGGTCGTGGGCGCGGACGGCCCCGGGATCGGGGACGGCGGCGGCGGAGGCGGCGGCACCGCGGTCACCGCCTGGGTGACCGTGGACCGGACGCTCGGCCCGCTGCGGGTGCGGCGCGCCGGCGTGCGGTACCTGGCCGGTCCTCCGCGCGGGCTGGCGATCCTGCTCGACGCCTCGCTCGCGGCCGGGGGGATCGTCTTCGAGACCACCGGCCTGGGCGCGACCGTGGAGTGGGAGCGGGGCAAGCCCCCCGCGGTGTCCGGCACCCTGGACGGCCTGGCCCTGTCCTACACCGCCGGCACCCTTCGGGCCTCGGGCGCGCTGGTCCGCGATCCGGCTCCGGATCCGCACACGGACGCGACCCTGCTGGTGGCCGGGCAGCTGGCCGTCACCACCACGGCCCTGTCGTTCAGCGCCGCCGGGATGTACGCCGAACTGAAGCACGGCGGCCCGTCGGTGTTCGTCATCGCCTCCCTCACCGGCCTCCAGGTGCCGCTGGGGCCGGTGGTGCTGACCGGCCTGACGGGCGGGTTCGGCTACAACGCCCGCCTGGCCATGCCCACCGACCCGCTGAAGGTCCCGGAGCACCTGCTGCTGTCCCCCGGGAAGCTCCCGATCGACCAGGGGCCGCTGCCGGTGCTGAAGGCGCTGGGGGACACGGTGCGCCCGGAGTCCGGGGCGATGTGGATCGCGGCGGGTGCCACCTTCCAGGTGTTCAAGCTCGTGGACGCGGTCGCGGTCCTGGCGGTGCAGGCCACCCCCGGCGATGTCACGGTGGCCCTGCTGGCCTCGGCCACCGCGCGGTTCCCCGCCGCTCCCAAGACGCCCTGCGCCGTGGCGACGCTGGGCCTGGAGGCGACGTACCGGACGTCCACCGGCGAGATCCGGGTCGAGGCCGCGCTGGACCCGGACCGCTCCTACCTCCTGGACCCCTCCTGCCGGTTGCAGGGCGGCTTCGCGCTGTGCGTGTGGACCGGCCCCGCGCACGCCGGGGACTTCGTCGTGACGCTCGGCGGCTACCACCCCGCCTACACGAAGCCCTCCCACTACCCGGAGGTGCAGCGGCTGGGCCTGCACTGGCAGACGGGCCCGGCGACGCTGACCGGCGAGTGCTACGCGGCGGTCACCCCGTCGATGGCGATGGTCGGCGGCCGCCTGGAGGTGTCGGCGACGGTCGCGAGCGTACGGGCCTGGCTGGAGGCGCACGTGGACGCCGCGGTCCAGTGGGAGCCCTTCGCGTACGACGTGAACCTCGGCGTCCGCGTCGGCGTCGACTTCGACTTCCTGGGCCACCACAGCCTGGAGATCGGCGCCGACCTCCACGTGTGGGGACCGCCGACGGCGGGGACGGCGACGGTGCACCTTCCGCTGGTCCCCGACATCACCGTGCGCTTCGGCTCCCGGTCCGCCTCCACACCGGAAGAGCTCGACTGGCCCGCCTTCCACGACCGGGTCCTGGCCAAGCGTGCCCCCCAGGTCCAGGCCACCCGGGGCCTGCTGCCCGCGCCCACCGCCGGGCCGGCCACGGACGACTCGCCGCTGCGGGTGGCCACGGACGCGTTCGCCCTGGCCGTGACCACGCCCCTGCCGTGCACCACCCTGCGACTGGACTACGACGGGGCTCCCGACGTCGTCCCGGGCGGCCGCGGAGCGAAGGTCGACGTGCGGCCCATGCGCGTCTCCCAGGCTGATCTGACGTGCGAGGTCGCGGTGGTGCGCGGCCGCACCGGCGACAGCCGAGTCGACCTCAAGGGCTGGTCCGCCGCGGCCACCCGCTCCCGCCTCCCGGCCAGTGCCTTCGGTCCGGTCCTCAAGAAGGGCGAGAACCCCTCGCCCTACGGCGGCGACGACGAGCAGGTGGACGCCGTCACGGGGCTGACGCTGGCCACCCCCGACGCGCCGCCGGTCGACGCGCTGGGTCCGTTGCGGCGCGGCGTGCTCGACAGCGAGGCCGGGAAGAGTGGGCGGATCCCCGGCCGGGCCGACTCCCCGGAGCACGCCGCCGCCCCGTCGACCCGCGACGCGCTGGCCGAAGCCGCCCGTGCGGGGACGAAGAACCGAGCCGACCTCGTCGCCGCCTGGGCCGCCTGGTTCCCGCCCGTCGACGACGGCACCCTGCCCACCGCCGCGGTCGCCGGCCTGGACGGCTACCTGGACCGCCTGTGGTCCGTCACCGACGCCGAGCCCCTCCTCGTCCAATGAACGGAAACCCTCCCCGTCATGTCCACCCCCACCGCCGCCGCCACCGCCCGGATCACGCTCGGCAGCAGCCACCGGCACGCCCTGGAGCCCGGCGAGTACCGCGTCGAGGTCACCCACACCACCCCTGACGGCAGTTCGCTGCTGAAGGCGAGCCGGGCACTGCTGGTGGGGGCGCCCCGGTTCACCTGCACGGCCGCCGACGTCCTCGCGGTGCACCCGGCGCCCGGCGCGTCCGGGGACTTCTCCCTGACCCTGCCGCACGCGACCCTGACCTCGGCCGTCCTGCCCTGGGCCCGCACCGCGAGCCCGCCCGTCGAGGGCCGCGCCGTCCCCTGGATCGCGTTGCTGGTCCTCACCGCCGCCGACACCCCCCACCCCGCCGACCCCGGCACGGTGGCGCTGACCCCCCGTACCGTCGGCTCCCTGCTGACACCCGAGACCGGCGTGGTCACGCCGCTGCTGCCGGACGTCACCACGGAGGAGGGGAAGCAGCTCTGCCACAGCGTCGACGTCACGGTGCGGGCCGCCCGCGCTCTGCTGCCCACCATCGCCGAGCTGCCCTGGCTGACCCACTCCCGCACCGTCGCCGCGAACGACGGCGGCCCCGGCGGTGACGACCCGGACTGGGCGAAGGGCTGCCACAGCGTGGTCACCGCCAACCGCCTCCCCCGCACCGCCGGCGCCTACACCGCCGTCCTGGTCTCGCTCGAAGGCCTCCAGGGCTACGACCTGATGGGCGGCCCCGACGCCGTCCCGGACGGCGCCACCGCGGTGCGGATGGCGGCCCTGTGGTCGTGGACCTTCCAGGCACAGAGCCCCACCAGCGACCCCCACACCTCGTTCTTCACCCTGGCCGACCGGCTGGCCGAGGACAGCCGGCGCGACGAGGGACGCCTGCGGCTGCCGGCCCCGCCCCACAGGCCCGCCAACGCGGCGCAGCGGCACACGGTGGACCGCCTCGCGGCCGGCGCGGTGCCGGTGACCTGGCGGCTGCCCACCGGCGAGCCCACCCCGGCCTGGTACCGCGGGCCCTTCACCCCGCTGGCCGTGCCCGCCGTGGCCGCGTTGGCCACGGCCGCCGACGCGGACGCCGCCACCGCCTTCTGGAAGGACCCGGGCGTCCATGACATCGGCTACGCGGCGGCGTTCACCCTCGGGCAGCTGCTGGCGCTGGCCGACCCCCACCTGAAGGCGGCCCAGCACACCGTGCGCCGGGACGCGCTGACCGCGGTCCACGACAGCCTGCGCCGGATCCGGACCCCTCGGCCCTCCGGTGACGGGCCGGCGCGGTACGGGGCACGGCCGGGCAGCCTGCGCGGCGATCTGGAGGCGACCGTCGCCGAGAGGACGACCATCACCGCGATCGGTGAGAACCTCGGCAGGCCGTGGTCCGACCGGGACGCCCCGTCCGGCCCGGGCAGTCCCGGGTTCGGCCCGCGCGAGGTGATCGCCGCCCTCGTCGACGGCGCCCGCTCCCAGTCCCACGCGAAGGAGTTCGAGGAGGTGGTCCGTACCGCGGCCGCCGCCGTCGCCGCCGTCGTCGACAGCCACGCCCCCGCCCTGCGCGAGCTGCTGGAGGGCCCCGGCCTGCTGAAGCGGATCCCGTTCCACCACCTCGTACCGCACGAGGCGCTCCTGCCGCAGCACAGCGCCCGCTTCTTCCAGGTCGACGCCCAGTGGCTCGCCACCGTCCGCACCGGAGCCCACCACGCCGGCACCGTCACCGCTCTGGACGGTCACCTGGGCCGGCTGTGTACCGGCCGGGCGCGTTCCCTGACCCGGGATCCGGAGGCCGGCTGTCTGATCCGCTCCCCGCTGATCGCCGCCTGGCCGGACCTGATCGTCGAGGCCTTCGACGCGAAGGGCTCCCCGGTGGCCGTCGACGTCTCACGACCCCTGCCGGAGGTCCTGATGCTGCTGTTCGTCTCGGGCCTGCCGGCCACCCTGGTGCTGCGGGAGCCGCCCCACGGCCTGACCATGGCCCTGGACGCCCGGGACGAGAACGGCTGCTACCGGCTGATCTTCCGTGCGCCCCGGGACATGGCCGGGGCGGACGCACCCGTCAAGGCCGGCGAGTCCACGGGCTGGGAGATCCAGGACATCCCCGCCCGCGCCGCGGCGCCCGAGGTGCTGCACGTGGTGTCCACCGGCACGGAGAAGAGCCTGGTCGGACAGCTCAGGGCGATGTACCGGGCGCACGAGCTCGGGGAGCCGACGCCGGCGGACCTCGCGCTGCAACTGCTCAACAGCGCCGGCCATCTGACGTTCCAGACGGAGTGACGCGAGGGCGTGCGGGGGCGTGTGGCCGCCGTGAGCCGCGCCCGCGGCCTCCCCGCGCCCCCGGACCGACGCCCATCCCCACCACCGAGGCGAACCCGTGACCGATCCCACCACCATCCTGGCCTCCATGCGCGTGGACGCCCTGCTCGTGAACACCTGGCTCAAGGGCAGCGGCCAGCGCCTCTACGGCCGGCCGCCGTCCTTCGGCGACTTCGAGGACCCCGAACCCCGGCCGCTGCTCCACGACTCGGAGCCCCCCGAGGTCGGGGTCCGCCTCCACTGGCACGTGCCCCGCGCCTTCGGCGGGATCCGGCTCGACGCCCGCCCCGGCGATCCTTCCGACGCCGCCGTCCCGCACGCCCCCGACCGGTGGCTCGTCGTGCGCTACCACCACCCCGCCGACCGGGCCGCGACGCAGGCGCCCGACGTGGCCGGCTGGCTGGTGCAGAGCGACTACCAGTCGGAGGACCCGGGGAAGGCCACCTCCCCGATCGGCCCCGGGAAGTGGCTCGGCCGCAGGATCGACCTGTCCGCGCGCGACTGGCGGGATCCCGACCCCGTCACCGACCCCTTCACCCCGTTGACGGTGCTGGGGCCGGGCCTGGCCACCTTCGCGACGTTCCAGCCCTACTGTCGTGACGTGTTCTCCCTGCACGACCCCCTCACCGGCCCCGTGGCGGGGGACGCCGCCGGCACGCTCGCGCCGGGGCTGCTCGGCTACCTGGTCGTCGGCTGGCACGGCGACGCCGCCCACGACCTCACCGCGCCCGACGAGGTGCGCGCAGTCCTGGACTTCCACGGGTACCCCGTCCCCGACGCCCCCCACGAACGGCTCACCCGGGTGCTGGCCCACCACGGCTACCGCGGGGACGGCCTCGCCACCGGCACCGCCCGCGTCCTGTGCCACGGCCTGGTCCTCGGCCTGACCTGGGACGACAAGCCGTACGACGGTGCCCGCCCGGTGAACACCGAGCAGCAGGTGCGCGTCGCCGTCGGCCACGACATGGCCGACGCCCTCGACACCCTGGTGGAGAACAGCCTGCCCGACGTTCCCGAGCGCCGGGCCCACGCCGACGCCCTGCGGGCCTTCCACACCGGCCGGCTGGACCTCGCCGACCATGCTGTCCCCACCGCCGGCCTGGACCTCGCCGGGGCCCGGCGGGCCGTACTGGACACCGCGCACCACCGCGACCGGTTTCGTGCGATGCCCTCCGGACAGCGGTGGCTGATCAGCACCGACGGCGCCGCCTCCGACCCGAGCCGCACACCGCTGCTGGACGCCCTCAACGCCGCCCAGCGGTCCGAGGACCTGGCCCAGGGCCGTCTCGACGCCGCCCGCCGCCGCTTCCTCGACCTCTGGTGGCTCGCCGCCCGCGCCAAGGCCGACAAAGAGGCCTACCCTCCCGCCGACTTCGCGGCCAAGGCCGAGGAAGCGGCCGGCCGGGCCCGCACCGCCCTCGCGGCCGCCCAGCGCGACGCCGACGACGCCACCGCGGCCCGCCAGAGCGCGCAGCAGGCACTCACCGCCCGACTCGGCACCGACGCCCGCCTGACCAGCGCCCCCACCGAACCGTTCTGGAAGGCCGTCGACCCCGGCGTCGTCATCCGCGGCGCCCGCTACCCCGCCGACCGGCCCCTGCGCGACGGCGACGACACCGCCGCGCGTACCTGGCGCCACACCGGCGACATCGTCACCAAGGCCTCAGCCGGCCAGGACACCTTCACCGCCCCGGCCGAGCCGCCCGCCCCGCCGCACCTGGACTGGGCCGTCGCCACCGCCCCCGACACCGACGCCGTCCGCGCGCTGATCGGCGAGCTGTACGTGCTGCACGGCGCCGTCCGCTCCCTGCGTCCCGCCCCGGGCAGGACCCTCGACGCCCTCCTCGCCGACCGGTCCCTGACCCTCGACCGCACGTCCGGGCCCGTCCACGCCGCCGTCTGGGACCAGCCCTGGACACCGCTGGCCGCCCACTGGGTCGTCCGGGGGCACCCCCTGGACTTCTCCCGGGGAGCCACGGCGTACTGGGCCTTCGACGGCGACCGCCGCACCCTCGCCCCCGCCGCGAAGGAGTACGTCACCGAGCTCGGCGACGACGAACCGGCCTACTTCGCCCTGCGCGGCCGCTCCCCGCTGGGCCCGGTGCCGCTGTTCACGCTCCGGCGCCGCATCGACGCCCACCTCGCCGCCTTCCCCCGGACCGACGCCAGCGCGGACGCCTTCACCGCGTTCCAGGACCAGGTCTCCGGCTGGGACCTGGCCTCGCTCACCCTCGGCGGCGTGCACGCCGCCCTCAACCGGCGCAAGAGCGCCGTCCCACCCGCCGTCCCGCCCGCCGTCCCGCCCGCCGGCCGACCCGGCAGCCCCGCCGACCCGGCCGCCACCTGGCCCGACCCCGACCCGGAATTCGGTTCCTACCAGCACGTCCACGCCGTCCACCTGCGCCTCCAGGACCTGGTCCTCGTCGACACCTTCGGACGGTCCGTCACCGTCGTGGAGCACGGCGGCAAGGTGAGCGGCGACAGCAACTACCCCATCGGCCGCGCCCGCAGCGTGGTGCCCCCCTTCACTGTCACCGACTCCAACGCCCGGCGCTTCGTCCAGCTCCCGCCGCGCCTGCCGCGCCCGGCCCGGCTGCGCCTGACCGCGCTGGACGCCGCCGTCCCCTTCCCGCCCGCCGCCGGCCGATCCGCCCCGGCCGCGGCCGGCGCCACGCCCGTCGTGGGCTGGCTCGTGGTCCGCGGCACCGGCGACGCCGCCCGCCTCACCCTCGACGTCTACGCCCCCGACGGCACCCCGCTGGGCACCCTGCGCCGCGCCGGGCCGACGGACCGGCCGGACCGCCACGCCGTCACCTGGCGCGCCCTGCCCGACTCGCCCCACCTCACCCCCGAGGACGTCCACGGCCAGAAGTTCGACGTCCACGGCCCGCTCGCGCCGTTCGTCCGCTCCCTCCTGGACAGCGCCCCCGACACCATCGCCGCCAAGGGAACCGGGGGAAGCGACAAGCCCCGGCGACTGGCCGACCTCGCCGCCGTCCTGGACGCCGCGCTCTCGCTCACCCACCCCCGGCCGCCCCACGACACCGGCGTCGCGCTCACCGCCGGCCGCCTGATCGCCCTGGTCCACCTGCGCCTCCACCTGGAGACCGACGGACCGCCGACCACGGACCCCACCGGCTGGACCAAGGCCCTGGAGGAGCCGGCCGACCCCCAAGCGGACAACCGCGCCTGGCCCGTGCGCCTGGGCACCGCCGCCGACCTGCGATGCGGCCTGATCGGCTACTACCGGGCCGCCGACTGCGCCACCCTGCACACCGACCACGCCCCGGCCACACCGCGGAGCACGTCCTACACCCGCCCCATCGGCACCGGAGACGTCGGCGAGCCCGGCGCCGTCACCGTCACCGCCCACCCGCGCCAGGACGGCGGCGAACCCCCCGGCGCCGCCCACGTCCTGCTCCTCATGGATCCCTACCAGGACGTCCACGCGCACACCGACATCCTCCCGCTCCAGACCCTGCGCATCCCCCGCGCCGACGTCCAGCGGTACACCGACGCCCTGCGCCTGGCCGTCCCCCTCGGCCCCGCCCTCGCCCACGCCCTCGCCACCGACGGCGCCCCGCGCCTGACCCTCCCCGCCCCCGCCCCCGTCGGGACCTGGGACCTCACCCTGCGCACCACCGACCGCGCGAAGCCCTGGCAGCACACCGAGCTGACCACCGGGGACCCCCGCCCCGTCCTCCACCCCACCTTCCCCACCGCCCACAGCGGCCACCTCACCCACACCCGCGAGGCCCCCCGCACATGACCGGCACCGTCACCGTCCATCCCGCCACCCGCCTCACCGGCCCCGGGGACCAGCCCCTGCGGCTGCGGCTGGCCGGCCTGGGAAGCTGCCCCGCGCTGCGCCTGGAGTGGCCCGCCGCCCCCGCCCCGCGCCTCCTGCCCGGGCCCGACACGCACACCCCCACCCCCGGCTGGACCCTGGCCCCCCTGGACACCGGCGGGGTCGAACTGCGCCGCGCGGCCCCGGGATCCGAGGGCAGCGACGACGTCGCCGGGATCGACGTCACCGAGATCGACGTCACCGGCCTGGACGCGGCCGCCGAGACCGGCCGCCTCCCCCTGACCGTCACCGCCCTGGACGCGGACGGCCGCCCCGCCCACACCAGCCGGCACATCCTGTTCATCGACCGGAACCCCGCCATCAAGGACTTCAAGGCGACCGACCTCCAGGTCTCCCGCGACCCGGCCACCGGCACCGGCACCACCACCCTGACCTGGACGGGGCGCACCGGCGGCGGCAGCTACCACCTCTCCGCCAACGGGTCCGCCCCCACGCCCGTGACGGACAGACCGACCGCCGACGGCGTCTACACCCACACCGTCACCGGCCTCACCGAGGACACCGCCTTCGGCCTGCGCTGGGAGGGGGAGAACCCCAGCGCCGACTCCGCCGCCGCCATGGTCCTGGTCAAGGATGGCGACATCAAGGCCGGAAAGCTCTCCGCCGACGGCATCGTCGCCCTCCTCGGCGCGCCCCGGGACTACACCTGCGACGACTTCACCAGCGACGGCGACGCCCGCAGTGCCCAGGCCACCACCGACGGCATCCTGCTGGTCAGCCTCGACGCCGGCAACGCCACCGCCACGAGCGTCAGCACCAACGTCCGCATCCGTCCGTCGCAGGGCAACCCGTACGACCGCACCCTGACCTGCCCCACCACCGCCGACCGGACCTATCAGGCCCACACCCAGCTCCCCGTTCCGGCCGGAGCCACCGTCACCCTGGTCGGCACCACCCCGAAGGCCGATCTGAGGATGTCCTGGATCCCCTTCGGCAAGGGCGCCCTGAAGGGCGCCCCGCAACCCGTCCCGCAACCCGCCCCGCAACCCGCCTCGGACCACCCGTGAGCACCCGCCTGAGCTACGTCGCGCCCACCACGGTCACCGCGGACGCCACGACCACGGTGTGGATCCGCGCCACCAACACCCGGGACGAGCCCGTCACCGTCACCGAGATCGTCCTCCTGGTGCCCCACGGCACGGGTCCCGGACAACTCACCGACGACCGGGCGGCAGAGGTCCAGTGCGACGTCCGCGGCGACCTGACGCCCGCCGACCCCAGGGTCCTCGCCGACCGGAAGGTCCTCCGGCTCGCGTACGGCAGCGAGACCGGCTGCCCGCTCGCCCCGGACGGCTACGTCGACCTGGGGTTCAGAATCCATGTCAACGCGGACGCGGGCCCCCAGGTGACCATCGCGGTGAGCGAACGGACCGCCGGCGTCCCGGCCGCCGACGGCAGCCTGGTCCTTCCCCTCGTCCCCACCGGCGTGGCCATCGGCGGCCTGCGCGCCGAGGCCGCCACCGTCCGGGCCGGAACGGACCCCGTCCACCTGCTGTGGAACGCCAGTACGGACACCGCCGCCTTCGACTACACCCTCACCTACACCACCCCCGCCGGCACGGCGACCGTCCACCCCGCCGGTACCGACACGGTCTGGCCGCCCGACGACACCCTCCGGCTGACCCGCGACACCCTCTTCCGGCTGACCGCCGCCGTCACCCCGAGGAAGGGCCCCCGGACCACCGTCGACATGGGCACCTTCGTCCACGTCTCCCAGCCCGATCTCGCCACCAGCGGCCTCCTCACCGCCGACCGCGAGGTCGAACTCCTCCAACACCGCCGCAACCACGCCGGATACGTCCCCGGCTACTCGTCCTGGTCCGCGGACGGACAGCAGGGCATCGTGGACACGACCCTCCAGGCCGTCACCGACGGCCTCCTGCTCGTCACCGGCACCCTCACCCGCGACGCTCCCGCGGACACGGTCCTGCCCATCACCGTCACCCTCCGGCCCACGGGCCAGCGCATCGAGGTGAGCATCACCGGCGACCGCACCGACGACGTGCTGCTGCCCGTCCGCGCGGGCCAGAGCGTCGGCCTGCACGCCGAACCCACCGCCGATGTCGCCTACAAGGTGGTCCTTCACTGGAGCCCCTTCGGCACCGGCGCGCTCCTGCCCCCGTGACCCGACCGCGTCGTCCCCCCGCGCCACGAGGCGCAGCCGAACCCGCGCAGACGAGAAGGGAGCACGATCTTGGCGCCCACGGCGATCAACCTGGAGATCACGTTCGACAGGAAGAAGACCACCTACCCCTTCGAGGACAACCCGCACTCCGAGGCCGTCCCGGGCGGGAAGGGGCGGCACCACATCGTCCCGTTCGAGGCCCTCAAGGCGGCCTGGAACACCATGGTCGCGGCGCAGTTCAAGAAGGGTGCCGTCCAGGTCTCGGACGGCGTGAAGCGGTTCCTCCGCAGCGTCCAGGACTCGCTCCCCTCGTTGGAGCCGCTGAAGACCGAAGCGGCCAAGAAGCTCTGGGGCGAGGCGTGGAAGAAACTCGTCGGCCTGCTGAGCGGCCTGCAGAAGGGGGAGTTCGAGCACGATCCCTCGGCCACCGTCGTCCTGCCCGAGGTGCAACTCCTCCAGCTCCTCTACCTGTGGGCGCCCGCCAACATCCATCTCGGGCCCACATCGTCGGACCGCTTCTTCGACCCGGGAGCGAGGTACGAGGCGCAGATCGGAGCGGTCGTGGGCAGCGAGCTCCAACTCCGGTACAGGGAGCTCCACGACTCCATGACGGCCGCCGGCCAGGGGACCGGGGCCGCCCCGGCCGTCAGCGACGCCTTCGCGAAGTACGCGGAGGCCTTCACCATCCCGTACCGGGAGACGAACTGGTACTGCTGGCCCTTCATCCGGAAGAACTGGGTCGAGGTAGGGTCCGGGTACGTCTACTGGGCGATGAACAACAGCAAGAACCTCAACGAGTACATGGCGGTGAACAAGGCCACCACCTCCCGGTGGTCCCTGCGCTCCTACAGCCACCCGACCGACGAACCGAAAAAGAAGTCGAAGCCGAAGCCGGACAAGACCGTCAGGGACTTCGTGAAGCCCGCACCGACGGTCCCCGTCGGCTCGGACGTCCCGGACTCGCTCACCATCGGCACGTCGACCCTGAAGCTGGAGACGTCCTTCGACGAAGGCGGTACCACCCACAAGTCCGGGAGCGTCGTCGGCGTCACGATGGAGCAGCTCGTGACCTGGGTGTCCGACCACTGGGACAGGAACGCCGCCGACCTCGTCCCGTCGGCGCTGAGAACGCTGGAACTCCAGAAGCTCAGCCTGGACGTCTTCACCAACCCCGAGGGCGCGGCATGGACCTTCACCCTGGCGGTGACCGTGGAGGTCGCGGGCCGGGACGCGACGCTCCTGGTGGACCTGGTCCGCGACGGCAAGGCCGTCTCCCTGAGCGCGAGCCTGGGCCTGTCCTGCGAGGAGAGCGTCGTCTGGTTCGGCTGCGAGGTCACCAAGGACGCGTCGATGCTGTGCCTGTCCGGTTCCTGGCGGACCTACGGCCGCTCCCTGACCCTGGCCCAGGTCGCGCACCTGGCCGGGCTGGACCTGTCCAGCACGCACTGACCGGACTCCGGGGGCGGTCAGGGCGCCGTGCCGGGCGACGCCGTGACGGCGGAGGCGAAGTCGGGGTGCACGCCGAGCTGTTCGAGCATGACGCTGAGCCCGACGTAGCAGTTGAACTCCTTGATCTTCCCGTTCCGGACGTACCAGAAGTCGGCGGTGGGGATGCCGAGCCGGGCGCCGACGGCCCGGACGGTGCCGGCGGGCGTCTCGAAGGGGCCGGTGACGGTGCCCTCGATCGTCAGCTCGACGGCGACCACGTCGCCGATGACGTGGACCCGGTGCAGTTCGCGGTGGATGTCGGGCGCGAGCGCGCCCATGAAGGCGACCTGGTCGCCGAGGTGCTCGCCGCGGTAGCTCTCGCCCGCGACGACGTTGTTGAACACCCCGTCCTCGGCGAACAAGTCGATGAAGCCCCGCACGTCGAGGACGTCGCCCTCGGCCGCGTGGTAGGCGGCCCGGACCACGGCCTCCGCGTCGGTGGTCATCGCACTTCCCCTTCCATGAAGGAAATCCGCCAAGCGACTGCTCGGGTTCTCGGTGTCCGACGGTCCGGGCCCCCGTGTCGCCCCGGGGATTCGGGGCGTCAGGGCTTGTGGGGACGGGTCTCGGTCCAATCGACCAGCAGTCGGCGTTCGGCGAAGAGCCAGTCGCCGTCCTGTCTGACGAACCGGTCGAGGTAGCGGATGGACGCGATCATGATCGTGCGCTCGTCGTCCGTACCGAACGAGACGTGGTGTGCCAGGCAGTAGGTCTCGCCCTCGGCCCGGTCGCCGTCGAGGGTCACGGTGCTCTGGCCGTTGAAGTGGGTGGTGGCCCGGTAGCGGTTGAGATCGGCGAAGACCGGCGCGAGGGCGGCGCGTCCGCGCAGCTCCTGGGCCGGTTCGTCGGCCGCGGCGTCCATGTGGACCAGGAAGCGGCTGTCCTCGGTGAACAGGGCTGTCTGGCCCTCGGCGTCCCGGCGGTCCGCGCAGTGCGCGTAGGCGTCGACCAGCCGGCGGATGGCCAGCCGGTCCGCGGCCTCCTGGGACGCGACGGCATCGGGGGAGGGCACATCGGCTCCGATCCTCGCACTGCCTGACACCAGCAGGAGAGCACCGGCTCCGGGCGCCCCGCAACCGGACGAACGGGGCGCCGTCGACGCGTGGCGGCCCTTCCTTGCTCCCGGGCGGCGCCGGAGCCGCGGCGGGTCACCCGCTCGGACCGGCCGGGTGCGGTGTGCCGCCGCGGGCACCGCGTGCCGTCCGGGAGCGGCCGGGCTCCGCGAGCATGGCGCGGAAGGCCGTGGCCACGGCGTCGGGGCGTTCCTGCATGGCGACGTGGCCGGCGTCGGGCAGGGTGAGGAGCCGGACGTCGCGGAAGGCGGCGTAGGCCCGGGCGGCCGTGCGGAAGGGGACGAGGCGGTCGTCGCGGCCGTAGACGAGCAGGGTCGGGGCGGTGACCAGCCGGGCCTGCCGCCAGGCCGGCGCCTCCGCCGGGCGCGGGAGGTGGGCGCGGACGAGGGCGCGCACGCCTTCGGCCACCATGTCGGTGGAGTAGGGGAGTTCGGCGCGGCGCAGGCGTTCGCGCTGTTCCGTCGCGCGTTGGGCGGCGCCGACGCGGGACGGGTCGGCGTAGATCAGGTCGTAGAGGTCGTCGAGCTGGCGCGCGGGGCTCCGGGCGGACTGCAGCCGGGCGTACAGGCGGGGTGCGCCCGGCAGGGCGAGCAGGGAGACCCGCAGGGCCTGGGGCGGCGGGAGCGCGGGCAGGACCGGTGAGACCAGGGTCAGTGTGGAGACCAGCTCCGGACGGTGGGCGGCGAGGTGGAGGGCGGCCAGGCCGCCGAGGGAGTTGCCGACCAGGTGGACGCGGCGGTGCCCGGTGCGGTCGAGGTGGCGGGCGACGGCCGCGGCCTGACACCGGACGCTGACCAGGCCGTCGGGCGGGGGAGCGGAGCGGCCGAAGCCGGGGAGGTCCAGCGCCAGGCAGTGCACCGACGGCCGGAGGCGGTCGACCAGCGCGGCCCAGTTGTGGGTCCAGCCGCCCAGCCCGTGCAGGAGGACCGCGGTGTCGGCGTCCGGGCGGGTGCTGGGTGCGTACTCGGCGGCGAGCGGCTGGTGCATGACGGGTCCGTTCCGTTCCGTGGTGTCAGGTGAGCCCGGCTTCGGCGGACTCCGCGACCGCGAGCCGGTAGTGGTCGACCAGCCGGTCGCCGACCGCCGCCCAGCTCCGCTCGACCACGGCGCTCCGGCCCGCCCGGCCGAGCGTGCGGCGCAGTTCCGCGTCCCGGGCGAGCCGCTCCACCGCCTCCCGGAAGCCGGAGCCCGCGCCGGGCGGGACGAGGAAGCCGGTGCGTCCGGGGCGGACGAGGTCCAGCGGTCCGCCGACCGCCGGGGCGACCACGGGCAGTCCGCTGGCCATGGCCTCCTGGAGGGTCTGGCCGAAGGTCTCGAACGGCCCGGGGTGGGCGAACACGTCGAACGAGGCGTACAGCCGGGCGAGTTCGTGCCCGGTGCGGCGGCCCAGGAAGAGCGCGTCGGGCAGCGCGGCGGCCAGCCGGGCGCGGCAGGGGCCGTCGCCGACGATCACCAGCCGTACCCCCGGGAGCCGGGACGCCTCGGCCAGCCGGTCGATCTGCTTCTCCTGCGCCAGCCGTCCGACGTAGCCGACCAGGACCTCGCCGGGCCGGCCGAGCCGTCGGCGCAGGGCCTCGTCCCGGTGGCCGGGGTGGAACCGTACGCAGTCGACGCCGCGCGGCCACAGGTGGACCCGGGGGATGCCGTGGGCCGTCAGGGCGTCGAACGAGGACCGGGACGGCACGAGGGTCCGTACGGCCGCCGCGTGGATCCGCCGCAGCCGCCACCAGGCCAGCCGGGCCCCGGCCGCGCCGGCGAAGGGCAGGTAGACGCGGGCGTAGGCGGCGAGATCGGTCTGGTAGACGGCGACGGCGGGGACGCCCGCGCGCCCGGCCGCCGCGGCTCCGGCGGCCCCGAGCACGAACGGGCCGGCCAGGTGGACCACGTGCGGGCGGTGCCGCGCGATGGCGTCGGCCACCTGGCGTCCGGGCAGGGCGATCCGCACCTCCGGGTAGCCGGGCAGCGGGAGGGAGGGGACCCGGACCACCTCGCAGCCGCACCCGGCGGAGCGGTGCCCGTACCCAACGGAGCGGTGTTCGCCCGCGCCTCGCGGCGTCGCCGGGGTCACCACGAGCGGGATGTGCCCACGGGACAGGAGGTGTTCGGTGGTGCGGAGCACGCTGTGGGCCACGCCGTTGAGCTGCGGGGCGAAGGACTCGGTGACGATCACCACCCGCAGCCGCCCGCCGTCCGGGGCCGGACCCGCCCCGGCGGGCGCCGCTGCCCTGGACAGCCCGCTCACCGCGCGGCCTCCGGCGCGGCCGCGGCCCCCGGGCGGGCCGGGACGGAGCGGCCGACCTCGCGCAGGTCCCGCAGCACCTCCCGGAAGCAGCCGGTCAGTCCCGCCTCCGCGTACGGCACGCCGACCTCCGCGCAGTAGGCGCGCACCAGGCGTGAGGCCGGACGCAGCGCCGCCACCGGCATGGCGGGGAACAGGTGGTGCTCGATCTGGTAGCCGAGCCCGCCGAAGAGGAAGTGGACGAACCGGCCCGCCCGCAGGTTGCGGGAGGGCAGCACCTGCCGCCGCAGGAAGTCGGTGCGCCCGGCGTCCGGGCCGGTCAGCGGCATGCCCTTGTGGTTGGGGGCGAAGACGCAGCCCAGGTAGACGCCGAGCAGCGCCCCGAACAGGACGGTGAAGGCGAGCGCCTGGAGCGGAGCGAGGACGACGACCGTGACGGCCGCGGCGAGGACGTGGTGCAGAAGGGCGAGGGTGCGCTCCAGGGCCGGGCGGCGGACGGTGCCGCGGACGAGGGTCACACCGGTGGCGACCAGCAGGCCGAGCGCCTGGAGGGACAGCAGCGGGAAGAACAGCTCTGCCTGGTACCGCGCCACGAGCCGCCGCAACCCCCTGGTCCGCCGGGCCTGTTCGGGGCTGCGGACGAAGAGCAGGGAGTCGGCGGCCGGGTCGCGGCCCACCCGGTTCGGGTGGGCGTGGTGCCGGTTGTGGTCCTCGACCCACCAGCCGTAGCTCATGCCGACCACCAGGTTGCCCAGCACGACGCCCACCAGGTCGGTCGTCCGGCGGTCGGCGAACACCGCGCGGTGCGCGACGTCGTGGCCGAGCAGCGCCAACTGGCCGAACACCAGGGCGAACAGCGGCGCCAGGCCGAGCTGCCACCAGCTCGCGCCGAGCATCACGAAGCAGACCAGCAGCCCCGCCAGCGCCGCGGCCAGCACCGCACCGCGGCACGCGTAGTACAGCGGGCGCCGACGCAGCAGACCGGCCAGGGCCACCCGCCGGTACAGCTCGGCGAACTCACCGCGCCGGGCGGTCCCGTCAGCCGCGGGGTCCTGAACGGTCATGCCACCCCTCCGGTTTCGGCGCGCCCCGGCCGCCCGGGGCCACACGGCGTTCCCCTGGTGGGGAGGGCTCGATTCTTCCGGGCCCGAACCGTCACCGTTCCGCACTGGCGGCGGGAGTGGTCCGATCGGGTGAGCGGCCATGGCTCGTACCAGGCCCGACGTTCGACGGTCGATGACCCGCGCGACCCGCTGCCGGAACGGAGACCCATCGTGACGCCGACCACCCGTGCCGTCCGGTTCCCGGTCCACCGCACCGGGAGGGGCGGTGCGGTGAACCCGGTCCCGTATGGGTGTCACATGACGCGCTTCATCACGATCGTGTGCCGGGTGAAGGGCGAGGTGCTGTCACCCCAGGACAGGACGGCGAAGACCTCGCCGCCGGGGAAGCCGTGGATCTCGGGCGCGGCCGAGGAGGGGGAGGGGCCGCCGGATCTGCGCTTCCCGAGCCGGACGCGGACAACGGGTTGCCGTCACCGGAAGGTGTCATCGGCCGCGGGGGCCGAGTGGGCGGCGGCTGGGCCCAGGAGGCTCTGGAGGCGGTGGGCGAGGTCGTTGATGCTGCCGGCGTTGACGACCTCGATGGTGGGGAGGTCGATGCCCAGTTCGCGTTGGAGGGCGACGACCAGTTCGGTGGCCATGAGGGAGTCCAGGCCGAGCGCGTCGAGCCCCCGGGACCGGTCGACGCGGTCGGGCGGGCGGTGGGTGATGTGGGCGACGAGGGCCGCGAGCAGGTCGGCGACTTCTGCCCGGTTGAGGGCGGGGGCGTCCTCGGGTCCGTGGGGGCGTCGGGCGAGGGTGTGGACGTTGCCGGGATCCTGGGCGGGCAGGACGGCGGTGAAGCGTGGTGCGCGGACGGTGGGCAGGACCGTGGCGAGGCGGGCGAAGTCGAAGTGACCGACCAGGAGGGCGGATCGCTCGTGGTCGTCGACCGGGGACCGGGTGTCGGTGTCGCCGGGCTCGCGGTCCGGGCGGGTCATGAGGTCTTCGAGGGCGGCGAGGATCCGGTCGGTGCGCATGGGGGCGAGGCCCATCCGTTCCAGTACCTGGCTGACCTCCTCGTACGCCGCGCTGCCGATCTCGCCGATGAGTCCCCAGCCGATGGACAGGCCTGGCAGACCGGCGGCCCGGCGGGCGCGGACGACACCCTCCATGGCGAGGTTGCCGGCGGCGTAGGCGGCCTGGGCACGGTGGCCGACGGTGGCGGAGACGGAGGAGTGGACGACGAAGAATTCCAGCGGGAGGCGGCGGCTGAGACGGTCCAGGAGCAGGGTGCCGCGGAGTTTCGGGGCGAGGACCGATTCGACGGTCGCGTCGTCCAGCTCGGTCAGCAGGGCATCGCCCACGGTCATGGCGGAGTGGACGATGCCGCGCAGGGGGTGCCCGGTGGCGGCGATGCGGGCGAGGACGTCGTCGAGTGCGTCGGGGTCGGCGACGTCCGCCGCGTACGCCGTGGCGGTGGCGCCCGTGCGGGCCAGCGCGGCCACGAGACCGTCGGCGCCCGGCGTGGCGGAGCCGCGGCGGGAGAGCAGAGCCAGGTGGCGGGCTCCGCGCTGGGCGAGGAAGCCGGCGACCTCGGCGCCGAGGCCGGTGAGACCACCGGTGACGAGGTAGGTGGCGGCGGGGTCGCAGACGAGGCGGCGAGGCGGTTCGGAAAGACGCGGTGCGGAGTCGAGGGCGACGACCACCTTGCCGACGTGGTGCGAGCGGCGCAGCCGGGCGAACGCGTCCGTCACGTCGTGGGCGGGGTGGAGGTGGTACGGCAGCGGGCGGTAGACGCCCTGCCGGACGCGCCGGGTGAGGGTCTCGAAGTGGCGGGCGGACAGCTCCGGTTGCCGGGCGAGCAGTTGGAGGGCGTCGACGGCGTGGAACGACAGGTTGTTGCGGAAGGCGCGCAGGGCCAGCCGACCGCCGGTGTGGATGTCGCGCTTGCCCAGTTCGACGAGGCGGCCACCGGGGCGGAGCACGTCGAGGTTTCGGCTGATGGCCTCACCGGCGAGCGAGTTGAGGACGACGTCGACGCCCTCGCCGCCGGTGAGTTCCCGTACCTGGTCGGCGAAGGCGAGGGTGCGGGAGTCCAGGACGTGTTCGGCGCCCAGCAGTTCGAGCAGGTTGCGCTTGGCGGGGCTGCCGGCCGTCGCGATGACCCGGGCTCCGACGTGGTGGGCGTACTGGAGGGCGGCGAGTCCCACGCCGCCGGCGGCGCCGTGCAGGAGGAGCGTCTCCCCGGCGGTGAGGCGGGCCAGGTGCTCCAGGGAGTGCTGGACGGTGAAGAAGGCGACGGGCAGGGTCGCGGCCTCGGTGAACGTCATGCCGTCCGGCATGCGTCCGGTGGCTGCCGCGGGCACGACGAGGTGTGAGGACAGTGCTCCGGGCACGCAGGCGAAGACGCGTTCCCCCACCCGGAGGGAGGTTCCCTCCCCGACGGCGGTGACGATGCCGGCGGCCTCCAGCCCGAGGCTGTGCTCGCCGGGCGGGGAGGGCTCCGCGCCCGGCGGCAGCGAGCCGGTGGCCAGCAGCACGTCACGGTAGTTGAGCCCGGCCGCCCGCACCTCGACCACGAGCTCGCCGGGACCGGGTGCCGGCGGGTCGGATGCCGGGATCCAGTTGAGGGAGTGTCCGAGGCCCGGCCGTCGCAGGCGCAGGCGGTACGGGCGCCGGCCCGCGGGGGCGGTCGGCGCGGGCAGTTCGCGCAGCCGGGGGACGAACCGCCCGGCCGGGGTGAGGACGATCTCGTCCTCCGTCGTCGGCGTCGTCAGCTCGACGGCCAGCCGCCGTGCGTCGAGCGGCGCGGACGGCCCCGGTTCGAACGCCAGCCGTCGGACGCCCGGCCGGGGCTTCTCGTTGGCGAGGCTGCGCGACACCGCCCAGGGCACGCAGTCCGGGGGGAAGGGTTGGGCGCCCGCCGTGGGCAGCGCGCCGGACGGGCGGGTGACCAGCCACAGCAGGGGGTCGACGGTGGGCGGGAGCTGGGCGCAGGCCTGGGCCACGGCGCGCAGCACGGCGGTGCGGGTCACGGCCTCGTCCAGCGTCTCCCGGCCGTCGTCGGGTGCCGTCAGCGTCTCCCGGTTGTTGTCGGGTGCCGTCACCCCGGAGCCGCTGGAGTCCGTGTACAGGAGGACCAGGGCGGGGCGCGCCGGGTCGGCGCGCAGGTGCCCGGCCCATTCCTCGGGGTCGGTCGTGGCCCGGACGACGCTCACCGGGGCGGGGCCCGTGGCGCGCAGCGCGGCGAGGAGCGACTGGGCGAGCGGGGTGCCGGGGCGCTCGGCCGCGATGATCCACGAGGTCGTGGGGGCGGGGGGTGCCGGTTGTGCGGGGGTGCCGGTGACCGCACGTGTGTGGTCGGAGGGCTGGGCGGCGGCGCGTCGGGCGACGAGGACGGAGTAGTCGGTCTCGCCGCGGTCGGCGTCCGACCCGTCCTCGCCGAGTCCGGCCGCGGCGTCGAAGCCCTGGCCGGTGAGCAGGTCCTGCCACTGCGTGGCGGTCAGGAGCGGGGAGTCGGGGCGCAGGTCCGGGTCGTCGGTGTGCCAGAAGCTCTTCAGGGGACCGAAGCAGGGCAGCAGACGGTCGAGGGCGTGGGTCTCGACGGTCACCAGGTGCCCGCCCTCGGCGAGCAGGCGTGCGACCCGTCCCGTGCTCTCGCGCAGCCGTGCGGTGGCGTGCAGGACGTTGCCGGCCACGACGAGGTCGTACGAACCCGGCCGGTATCCCTGGGATTCGGGGTCGCGGTCCAGGTCGAACGTCCGGTGGGCGATGGTGTCGTGACCGGCGAAGCGGGCACGGGCGCGCGGGAAGAACGTGTCGGACAGGTCGGTGAAGGTGTACTGGGTGCGCCCCGGCGGCAGGACGTCGAGGAGCGCCGTGGTCAGGCCTCCGGTGCCGGCGCCGACTTCCAGGACGCGCAGCGGGCGGCCGGCGGGCCAGTGCCGGGTGAGCTCGCGGACGACGCCGGCGGCCAGGGCGTTGCAGCGCCGCGTGACGGTGGTGGCGGCGTAGTAGTCCTCGATCCAGTGGCGGGTGTTCTCGTCGAAGAGCAGGGCCACGGCGTCCCTGCGGCCGAGCAGCACCTCGGGCAGCACGGCGCCGCAGTGGGAGTGCAGGACGGCTTCGGTGGCGCACTCCGGGTGTGCTCGCACCAGCCGCGCGAGGGCGGCGCCGGGATCGGGGCGCACGGCCGCCGTCCAGGTGCCGTCGTCGCCGCGTCCCAGGACGCCCGCGCGTTCGGCCTGGCGGAGCGAGGCGTGCACCAGGCGGCGGTGGACCGGGAGCACACCGGCGGCGATCAGGCTCTCGGGGGTGTAGGAGGCGGCGTCGGGGGCCACGGTACGGACGGCGCGGAGGGTGAAGTGCGCTGCGAGCCGATCGGCCAGCATCGTGGCGTCGGCGTACCGTTCGGTGTCCCAGGCCGGTCCGTCGAGTGCGTGCCGGGCCGCGCGGACCAGGTCGCGGGGTGCGGGGATTCCGGGTGGGGGCGCGAGGGGCCCGGGGTGGTGGCCGGGCGACGCGCGCAGGACCGTCGTGAGGTGGGCGGGTGCGGTGCCGGTGCCGGTGCCGGTGGCCTCGAAGCGGCGCAGTCGGCAGCCGTCGGCTTCGGCGGTGACCCGGCCCCGGTCGTCGAGCAGGCGGATGTCCCAGCACACCTCGCGTGAGCTCGCGTCGCGGTGGCGTACGTGCACCCAGCCCTCGGCGGGTGCTTCCTCCCACACGCGCAGGGCGGCGACGGCCGAGGGGAGGAAGAGGGTGTCGGGCCCGTCGGCGCCCTGGGCGAGCAGGGGCGCGCCCGCCTGGAGCGCGCCGTCGAGCAGCACGGGGTGCAGGACGTACGCCGCTCGGCCGTCCGGGTCCGGCAGGGCGTAGCGGGCGAGGATCTCGCCGTCGCCGACGCGCAGGGCGGTGAGGACTTCGAAGGCGGGGCCGTAGGCGATGCCCGCGGCGGCGGCGCGGGCCCGGGCCTCGCTCGCGCGGACCGCGCCGGTGAGGCGGGCCCGCAGCGCGGTGAGGTCCTCGGCCGGAGGGCGTTCCCGCAGGAGGCGGCGGATCACCCCGCGTGCGTGGTGGCGCCAGGGGCCGGTGCCGTCGCGGCTCGCGATGCGGACGGTGCCGTCGGCCGCGTCGAGCGAGGTCTGGAGGCGGATGTCCATGGCGGGGTCGTCGAACGGCAGGGGGAGGGCGCGTTCGACGGCCAGGTCCTCCAGTTGCACGGGGCCTTGGTGGTGGAGGCGGCCCGCGCCCAGGGCCGCTTCGGCGAAGGCGGCGGCGGGCAGGACGACGGCGCCGGTGACGACGTGGTCGGCGAGCCAGCGGTCCCGGCTCGGGTCGATCCGCAGTTGCCACAGCGGCTCGGGGTGGGAGGTGCGTTCGCCGAGCAGGGGGTGGTGGCGCCGGCCGTCGCCGCAGCCGTGCCCGAACCAGTCGGGGGAGCCGTGCCAGTGGCGTTCCCGCTGCCAGGGGTAGGCGGGCAGGCTCAGCACCCGGCCCGGTACGGGGAAGAAGGCGCGGGTGTCGGTCCGGGCGCCGGCGGCGAGCAGCGCGGCGACGGTCCGTTCCAGGGCCTCGACGTCGGCGCGGCCCCGCGCGAGGGTGGGCAGGACCACGGTGGGGGCTGTGCGGTCGTCGGCGAGGACGCGGCGCAGGTAGTGGCCGAGGACGGGGTGCGGGCCGATCTCCACGAAGGCGTCGCAGCCCTGGTCGGCCAGTGCCCGCACCGCGTTCGGCAGCAGCACCGGGCGGCGGACGTTGTCCCACCAGTACCGCGCCGTCAGGCCCTGGCCCGGCTGCGGGGCACCGGTCACGGTGGAGGCGAACGCGGTCCGCGCGGGGCCCGGCCGCAGTCCGTCCAGGGCCGTGAGCAGGTCCTTCTCGATGGGGTCCATGCGGGCGGTGTGGAAGGCGTGGTCGAGCTCCAGCAGACGGAAGTGGACGCCCTGCCGGGCCAGTCGGCGGGCCAGTCGGCGGAGGGCGGCCTCGTCACCGGCGACCGTGACGTCCTGCGGGCTGTTGACGGCGGCCACCTCCAGGGCGTCGCCGAAGGCCGACAGCTCCTCCCGTGCCCGGTCGGGGGTCAGGCCCACGGCCGCCATGCGCCCGGACCCGGCCGTACGGGCCTGGGCCCGGCTGCGGTGGGCGACGACCCGGGCGGCGGCGGCCAGGTCCAGGGCGCCGCAGGCGTGGGCGGCGGCGACCTCGCCCACGCTGTGCCCGGCCACGCCCGCCGGGCGCACCCCGTACGCGGCCAGCGCCGCCGTGAGCCCCACCTGCACGGCGAAGAGCAGTGGTTGGGCCACTTCCGTCCGTGCCTGCCGGGCGGCATCGGTGCCGTGCGCCAGTTCGTCGAGGACCGACCAGCCGAGCAGCGGGGCCAGGGCCGCGTCCACCTCGCCGACGGCGTGCCGGAAGGCGGCCGCCCCGCCGGCCGCCCCGCCGGCCGTTGGAGCGGTCAGCAGCTGACGCCCCATGCCGGCCCACTGGGCGCCGTTGCCGCAGTAGACGAAGGCGACCGCGCCGCTCGCCGGCACCGGTACGGGCGGGGCGTCGGCCACGTCGCGCAGACGGGCGGCGGCGGTCCGGGCGTCCGAGGCGACGACGGCCGTGCGGAAGGGATGCCGACCGCGCCGCACCGTCGTGGTGTGGGCGAGGTCGTAGAACGCGCGGTCGTCCACCGTGTCGAGGTGGTCGGCGAGTTCGGCGGCGGCCCGGGGGAGCGCGGCGGCGGAGCGGGCACTGACCAGGACGGGGCGGGGGCCGGCCGGGGGACTGTTCCGCGGGGGCGGGGTGGGTGCCGGGGCGAGGACGGCGTGGGCGTTGGAGCCGCCGAACCCGAAGGAGTTCACGCCGACCAGCCCGCCCGGACCGGCGGAGAGCGGTACGGGCGCGGTCACGGGCGCCAGGCCCAGGCCGGAGAAGTCGATGGCCGGGTTGACCGGCAGCCCGTGCAGGGACGGCGGGAGGACGCGGTGCCGTAGGACGAGGAGCGCCTTGAGCAGCCCCGCCAGGCCCGAGGCGGATTCCAGGTGCCCGAGGTTGGTCTTGACCGACCCGATCGGCAGCGGCCGCCGGGGCGAGCACCGGCTCGTCAGGGCCGTCGCCACGGCTTCGCACTCCAGCGGGTCGCCGACCGGGGTGCCCGTGCCGTGCGCCTCCAGGTACAGCAGCTCGCGGGCGTCCGGGCCGGGCGTGCCGTACACCCGGCGCAGGAGGGCGGCCTGGGCCCGCGCGCTGGGCTGGGCCAGGCCCGGGGTGCGGCCGTCGCTGTTGATGCCGGTGGCCACGATCACGCCGTGGACGCGGTCGCCGTCGGCGAGGGCCCGGTCGAGGGGTTTGAGGACGAGCACCACCCCGCCCTCGGCCCGTACGAACCCGTCGGCGGCGGCGGAGAAGGCCCGGCAGCGGCCGGTGGGCGAGAGCATCGAGGCTTTGGCGAAGCCGACGAACTCGTGCGGACCGATCAGGATGTTGACCCCGGCGGCGAGGGCCAGTCCTCCGCCGGAGGCGAGGAATCCGCAGGCCTGGTGAAGGGCCGTCAGGCTGGAGGAGCAGGCGGTGTCCACGGCCAGGCTCGGGCCGCGCAGGTCGAAGGCGTGCGAGAGCCGGCCCGCGGTGTTGCCGCTCGCCAGGCCGGTCATCGTGTGCCGGTCGACCGTCTCCAGCCGGCTCAGCTGGAGGTTGCCGTAGGCGTGGTTGGACACCCCGACGAAGACCCCGGTGTCGGAACCGGCGAGCTTCTCGGGGGCCAGGCCGGCGTCGTCCAGGCTCTCCGCCGCCAGTTCCAGCAGCAGCCGCTGCTGCGGATCCATGCGGGCCGCCTCGCGCGGGGACAGGGAGAAGTACTCCGCGTCGAAGCCCGCGATGTCGTCGAGCACTCCGGCCGCCGCCGTGTAACTCCGCCCCGGGCGAAGCGGGTTCGCGTCCGTGAACTCCTGCGCGTCGAAGCGCTCGGCGGGCATCCGGGTGACCAGGTCCCTGCCCTCGATCAGGGCCGACCACAGGGAATCGAGGTCGTTCAGGTTGCCGGGGAGACGGCAGGAGAGCCCGACGACCGCCACATCGTGCACGTGGACGCCGCCACTACCACGGATGTCCGCCGCACGTTCCATCGCCGCTCCCCCTCAACGCCCCGATCCGATGCGGCCCGATCCTTCCCCGCGCGGACGCCCGGGTATCCGGAGATGCCCGGTGATCCTCCGATAGAGTGATGCCGTGAGAGGCGGAGCGCTCGGCGACGGCCCGTTGTGGGACCTGTCGGCCGGGACGGGATGGTCCGAAGCCGAAGTCGCCGTACTGCTGCTCCCCGGAGTGGGCGGGGGCGTCGCCGACTTCGCGCTGTGGCCACGTCATCTCACCTCCGCGGTCCGGGCTTTGACCGCGCGGTACCCCGGCCGGGGCGGCACCGACGCGCGGGAGCCGGCCGCCGATCTCGCCGACTTCGCCGCCCACCTGGCCGAGGCCGTGGCCTTCCACGTGACGGAGCCCTTGGTGATCCTCGGGCACAGCATGGGGGCCGTCATCGGGTACGAGGTCGCCTGGCACCTGGAACGACGCGGGCGCCCGGCCCTCGCCCTGCACGTGTGCGCCGCCTTCTCCCCGCCCGAGTACGCCGCCTTCGACCTGAACTGCCGTTCGCTGACCGATGGTTCCCTGGCCGAACTGGCCGACGCCCTGGCCATCCCGCTCCCCGGCGACGAACGTGCGCCGGAGCGACGCGTGGCGCTACGAGCCGTCCGCTCCGACCTCACCCTGATCGACGCCTACGGCTACGGGCCGAGCCCGAGGGCCCTGGAGTACCCCGTCACCGTATGGACGGCCCGCGACGACACCATCGTCCCCGCCGCCTCGGCACCGCTCTGGCAGCCGATGACCCGCCACCCCCTCGTTCACCACGTCCTTCCCGTCCCCCACCACTGCCTCGACTTCCCGCAGGCCATCGCCCCGATCGCGGGCGCCCTGCGCGGCGGTCTCCAGCACCCTCGATAGCCCTCGATGGTGTGTGCTGCGTGTCGGCAGTACCGCGGGGCGGGGAACCCGGCGGCGCGAGGGTTCCCCGCCGTCGTCCGGCCGTCGTCACCGGGCCGCGTGTGCGGCCTCCAGCCAGTTGAGGAACTCGCAGGCGAAGTGCCACTGGTGGCCGGTGAAGACGTGCTCGGGGGCGCTCGCGGGGAACCGGATCGTCAGGCGGACGCGCAGGCCGCGCGGGCCGTCGCCGAACTCGTGCATGACGCGGCAGATCTCGGTGCCGTCCGTGAGCCGTCCGGTGCCGCCGATCCGGACGGGGTAGGTCTCGTGGCCCTCGTCGGCGATCGCGACGCCGTCGTGGAAGGTGAGGAAGAAGCGCAGCGGTCCGGAGCCGATGGTCTCGATGATCTCGACCACCCCGTCGGCGGAGGCGGCGAGGTAGTGCTCCGGGTTGGCCGCGAGCAGCGCCGTCCGGTCGCCGCTCGCGAGCCGGCCCTGCCACCAGGTCAGGAACTCCTCGGCGGTGGTCCCGCCGATCTCCATCTCGGTCACGGCGGACCGCCAGGCGCCGCCCGAGGCGTCCGGCAGCGGAGCCATGGCCTCGTCCGCCACCCGGAGGTCCTCGGTGAGCAGTTCCCGCATCAGCTCGTCGCCGATCCGGTTCTTGAGCAGGGCGAGCGCGTTGCGGGCACGGTCCAGTTCCCACCGGCGGATGTCGTCCTGCGTGTACTCGGTGCCGTCGATCACGGTCCGAACGTTCAGCGCGCCGTTCATGGCGTGCTCCTTCCGGCGAGATGGAACCCTTAATGGGAGAATTTTCCTCCGCTTCTAGAACGATAGCATAGGCGGAGAGAATCTCTCCGGTTTGGTGGGGTGCGGGAACGCGGTGCGCCGTGCGGGCGGGCGCGGCGCCGTAGGCTGCCGGGCCGTACGGCCCGCTCGCGGTGGGCGGTCTGGTCCCGCTCCTCCGCGGTGGCGGCAGTGTCCCGCCCGAACTGTTCAAGGCCGTCGAACAGGGCGCCGCCGTCTCGCCCCTGCTCGCGACCGTCGGCCGAGGGCCCGCGCGGAGCGTGGTGCGGCGGCGCCGCCGCCGGCCCGGCCGACGCGCGGCCCTGCGGCCGGCGGTGGTTCCCGCCGGCCGGCCGCCGTCTTCGGTGTCGGGGTTTCAGAGGCCGAACCGGGCGCGGTGGGTGGTGGGGACGAGGTCGGTGTACTCGGGGTGCTTGGTGATCCAGCCGCGGATGAAGGGGCAGTAGGGGAGGACGGCGAGCTGCTGGTCGCGTGCCGTGTCCAGGGCGGCGCGGGCCAGCCGTCCGGCGAGGCCGCGGCCCTCGAAGCGGGGGTCGATCTCGGTGTGGATGAAGGCGATCTCGTTGCCGGACCGGTGGTACTCGGCGAAGCCGGCGAGTTCGCCGTCGTCGTGGATCTCGAAGCGGGACTTCTCGGCGTTGTCGGTGACGGTCGGCTCCATGGTGTTCCTCCTCGTGCGTTCGGATTGCCTGGTCGGCACCGCCAACTATAGTTGAAAACTAAACATTTGTCTCCGACGGGTGTGCGACGGCGGCCGGTGTGCCGTTCGACGAGGCCGTCCGGGCCCCGGCTTTCACTCTTTCGAAGGGCCTGGGCGGCGGATCCACCCACGGTGCCTGCCCGACCGTCAGGATCCTGTACCGACCAGCGGAGCCCCATCGGAGCAAGGAGCACACCATGACCTTCCTCGCCATCAACAGCGCGGGCGAAGACGAGAACAGCGACGACGAGGGTTCCGCGGACAAGGAGGCGGAGGTGCGGGACCTGGTCCGCGATGTCGCCCAGCGGGACGACGTTCCCCAGGATCTGAGGCAGCGCGCCCAGGCGATCACGGGGCAGTAGGAGCCGGTACCGGTACGACCCGGTACCGGTACCGGTACGACCCGCGCTCCCGCCACTGCTGTCGCGGGGGGGCCGGCGCCCCCCCGCGCCCCGGCCCCCCCCCCCCCCCCGCCGCGCCCCCCCCGCGGGGGGGGGCCCCCCGGGTAAACCCCCCCCCCACAAATAGCCCGCCGCCCCCGGGGGGGCCCAGAACGGT
>NZ_JBHTWX010000034.1:51406-74351 GCF_042792155.1 Kitasatospora sp. NPDC056651
CCGGGACCCCCCGGTACCGGTTCGTGTACCCCCCCGCCCCCCCCCACCTGTTGGCGCGGGGGCCCGGGCCCCCCCGGCCCCATGCACCGCACCCCTCCCGAGGCCTCTGCCCGCCGGCGGTCGGGCACCGCCGGTGAACACCGCCTCCCTTCAATGCGCCGTCCTCGCCGGTGGACGCCCTGAACGTTTCCCCGCCATCCGTCAGCTCCGTGCGTTCGTCCCACGGGACCGCTCGGGTCACTGCCGGTTCCTGCTCTTGTGTTGTGAGGGAGTGCGCATGCGCGCGAGTGCCCGCCGGGTGGCGGCGGTTCTCCTGCCGATCATGCCGTTGATCGGCAGTGCCGGTGACGCGAGTGCCAGGACCGGGCCGGACAAGCCCCCGGTCACGGTGACGGAATCCGTGGCGGCGGTACCGGGCGAGTACATCGTCACGGTGAACCCCGCGTTCTCACCGGAAGCGGTGCTGCGCGAGCTCGGCGTCCGTCCCCTGTTCACCTACGGCACGGCACTGCGCGGCTTCGCCGCCCGGCTCACCCCGCTCCAGTTGCAGGCGGCGCGTGGCCTGCCCGCGGTCGAGGCGATCGAGGAGAACGCCCGGGTCGGCATCGATGCTCCTGCCCCACGGCCTTCGACGGCGCAGGCGGCCGGGACGGGCTCCGCGCGGAACGGGCAGGCGCGCGGTACCGGCGACACGGCCGCGCCCGGGGTGACCGTCGAGGCGGCGAGCTGGGGCCTGGACCGGATCGACCAGCGCAACCTTCCGCTCGACGGCCTCTTCACGGTCAACGGGACCGGCGAGGGCGTCACGGCGTACATCGTCGACACCGGCATCGAAACCGGGAACGAGGAGTTCGACGGGCGGGCCACCGTGGGGTTCGACGCCGTGGACGACGGCCACAACGGCCAGGACTGCCACTCCCACGGCACTCACGTGGCCGGCACCGTCGGCGGCAGGACGTACGGAGTGGCCCGCTCCGTGTCCCTGGTCGCCGTCCGGGTGCTCGACTGCCAGGGAGAGGGTTCCACCGCGGCCTCCCTCGCGGGCCTGGACTGGGTCGCCGCCCACGCCCGGCAGCCGGCGGTGCTGAACGCCTCCCTCGGCGGCCCCGCCTCCGAGGCGCTCGACGCGGCCGTGAACACGGTGGCCGACCGGGGCGTGCTGCCCGTCATCTCGGCCGGGAACGACGCCCAGGACGCCTGCGAGGCCTCTCCCGCCCGCGCGCGGAAAGCCCTCACCGTCGGCGCGACGAACAAGCAGGACCGGCAGGCCAGCTTCAGCAACCACGGCCCCTGCCTGTCGCTGTACGCGCCCGGCGTCGCCATCGTCTCCGCCAAGCTCGGCGGCGGATCCAGCACGCTCAACGGCACGTCCATGGCCGCGCCCCACGTCACCGGAGCCGCCGCCCTCATCGAACAGCTGGATCCTCAGGCCGCATCCCAGGACGTCCGTGCCAGGCTCGTCGCCGACTCCACGAAGGACGTTCTCACCCGCCTCGGCCCCGGATCACCCAACCGCCTCCTCTACATGGGCGGCCTGTGACCGGACTCGGCGCCCAGCGGCGGGTCCGCAGGTGGTGTGACCGGCCACACTGCGTGACTGACCCGGAGGTCACTCGATCGGTGGCTCCCGAACCCATCGAGAACGGCGCCCACGCCAGGCTCTCGTTCGACTTCCGTGGTCCACGAACGCCGGGTGACGATCAGGTGGCGCTGTCGGCGTCGGGAGGTTGCCCGAATGGCTGCGGAGGTGAGACCTGGCGGCGTACCGCGGTGAAGCAGACGACGTGGGTGAGATCGTGCCGTACGACCTGGGCGCAGTGCCGGCGGAGAGCCCGCTGGATGCGGTCGAGTCCGTCCTCGTCGAGGGCCATCGAGCGTTCCGGGCGCGAGGGGGAGGTGCGGCTGTGCCAGGCGATCGCGACCGTTCCGCCGGGGCGGGTGACGCGGCACAGTTCGGCGACGCCCGGTGCGAGGGAAGGCCAGATGGCGACGTTGTTGACCGAGACCGTGTGATCGAACGAGGCGTCGCCGTACGGTACCGAGTCGGCTGTACCGGCGCGGATGTCGGCGCGGCCCTGGAGGATCGCTCCCGCAACGGCTTTCGAGGCCTGCGAACGCATCACGTCCGAGGGGTCGACCCCGGCCACGAACGCGGCCTCGGTCGACTCCAGGAGCAGGCGGATGAGGACACCCGGGCCGTGCCCCACCTCCAGCACGCGGTCGCCGGGCTCGACCGGGAGCAGGCCGAGGACCTCGTGCTGGGAAGCGTTGCCGCCTCTGGCCATGACCCAGCCCCCGAAGCGGCCGAGGACACCCCGGGGAAGACCGGCGAAGCGGTTGACCGGGCGGTGCGACGTCCACGGCTCCATGGCTCGACCCTAGTGCAGCGCACCCGCCGGGGGTTCGAGTACATCCGCCACGGCACCGTCTCGATCATCGCCGCCCTGAACGTCCACACCGGCCAAGTCCTCACCGAGCGCATCGATCGCGACAACGCCGACACCTTGACGCCGAGCCCTACCGCCGGACCCACGACGGCAGTCCACTTGAACGCCCGGACGTCCCGCGCCCGGAGCCCTCCACACAGTGTCGGCCGGTTCTGACGGACGGTAACCTTGGGCGCCCGAAGAACGGGCACAGGGGACCCGAGGGGGGCGAGGTGGCGGACGACGGGCGTGTTCCGGTCCTGGTCGGGCGGCAGCGGGAGACGGAGTTGCTGACCGCGGCGCTGGTCCAGGCGGTGGACGGCGCGAGCGGTTCGACGGTGGTGCTCCGCGGCGAGGAGGGGGCCGGCAAGAGCGCTCTGCTGGCCTGGGCGGAGCGTGCGGCGCGCGAGCGGGGGTTCACCGTCCTGCGGGCGCGCGGTGCGGAGGCGGAGACGGATCTCGCGTTCGGCGCCCTCCACCAGGTCTTCCGGCTGCCGCTCCAGCGCTCCGGCGCCCTCTCCGCGCACCAGCGGGACGCCCTGGAGAGCGCGTTCGGCGTCCGGGCCGGCACCCCGAGCGGGTTCGCCGTGGGAGCCGCCGCGCTGGCGCTGCTGGAGGAGGCGACGCGGACCGCCCCGGTGCTGCTCCTCCTGGACGACCTGCACTGGATCGACTCCTCCAGCGCGACCGTCTTCGCCTTCCTGCACCGGCGCTGCGCCGACCTGCCGGTGGCGATCGTCGCCGCCACCCGATCGACCGGACCGTCCGTCCGGTCCTGGTCGGCCGAGATCCTCGACGTGCGGGCCCTGCCCCGGACGGACGCGGCTCTGCTGCTGGACGCCCGCTACCCCGGTCTCGCCGCACCCGCCCGGGACCGGCTCCTGACCGAGGCGGCCGGCAACCCGCTGGCACTGGTGGAGTTGCCGCGCCAGCTCGCCGCCGCACAGCAGAGCGGGGCCGAGCCGCTGCCCGAACAGCTGCCACTGGGAAGGAAGTTGGAGCGGATGTTCGCCGACCGGCTGGGCGCGGTGACGCCCGAGGTCGGCCGCCTCCTCCTGCTGGGGGCCCTGGCCACCGGTACGGAGGCCGTCGGCGGAACGTGGCTGAGCGCCGTCGCGGACGAGAACGCGCGGGAGATCCTGGAACGGATCGAGACGGACGGCCTGGCCCGCCTCGACCCGGCCGGACAGCTGGTGTTCCGGCACCCCCTGGTCCGTACCGCCGTGGTCTCCACCGCCTCCGACAGCCAACGCCGTGAGGCCCACCGGGCCCTGTCCGCCGTCCTCGCGCCGGACGACCCCCGCAAGCTGGTCCACGAGGCCTCGGCCGCGCTGCTGCCCGACGAGGACCTCGCGCGGCGGCTCCAGGAGGCGGGGCGCGACCTCGCCCGCCGAGGGGGCGACGCGGAGGGAGCGCTCCTGCTCGAACGCGCCGCCGCTCTCAGCCCCGGGTCCTGCGACCGGACCCGCCGGCTCACCTGGGCCGCGGTGATGTCGGCGCGCGGCGGACAGCTGCGCCGCGCCGCCGGCCTCGTGGAGGAGCTGAAGTCCAGCACGGTGCCACCGGACATCGCCCCGCTCTTCGCGTACGCGGTGGTCTACGCCGACCAGAGCCACCACGTCGACTTCGAGTCCTCCGCCGTGCTGCTGCCCGCGGCCCTCGACGCGCTGACCGCCCCGGGCGCCGAGACCTTCGGCGGGCTGGTCGAGCAGGTCTACTTCAAGCTGCTGCTGGCCGCCAGCTACACCGACGACCCCTGGGCGTGGCGCGCTCTGGAGCGGCACCGGGACCACGTCTCGGACGTGGGCCGACTCTGCCTGCGGGCCTGGACCGACCCCGGACCGCGGGCCGCCGAGGCGCTGCGGACGGTGGCCGGGACCATGACCGAGGAACAGGGGGCCGGCGCGGCCTGGCTCCTGCTGTGGACCGCCTCGGCGCTCGACTGCCCCGAGGACGGCCTGTGGCGGCGCTTCACCGGGCTGCACGGCTACGCCACCCACGGTTCGGTGGCGAAGGCCAAGTGTCACCAGGACTTCCTGCTCGGGCACTGGGACCAGGCGGCCGACTGCCTGCGCGAGGCCGAGATCGCCGACGAACTCGGCTACCACACCAACGCCCTGCTGTTCCGCCAGTACCACGCCCACTTCCTGGCCGGCCGGGGTGACGAGGCCGGACTGCGGGAGATCGACCAGGCCGTCCGTCCGGCCGCCACCCGCGCCCGCATGCGCTACGTCCTCGACCGCCTGACCCACCTGCGCGGCCTGGCCGCGCTCGCCCACCAGCGCTACGAGGAGGCCTACGCGCACTTCTGTGAACTCACCCCGCCCGGGCACCTGCCCAGCGGCCCGCCCTGGCACCACGCGCTGGTCCTGGACCTGGTGACGGCCGCCGTGCACACCGGCCGCCTCGACGAGGCCCGGGCGCACCTGGACGCGGCACGGTCCGCGCGGACCGCGGAGATCTCCGGCCGCCACGCCTTCCTGCTCGCGGCCGCCGACGCCGTGGCCGCCGCTGCCCTGGCGGCCGCAGCCCTGGCGGCCGACGACGAAGCCGACGCCGCCCACCGGGCCGCCTACGCCGTCCCGGGCGCCGAGCGGTGGGCGTTCGACCTCGCCCGGCTGCGCCTCGCCCACGGCGGCTGGCTGCGCCGCCGCCACCGGCCCGGGGCCCGGGAGGCGTTGCGCGCGGCCCACCACGTGTTCCGCCGCCTCCAGGCGGACCCCTGGGCCCGGCAGTGCGAGGCGGAGCTACGGGCCGCGGGCGACTTCGTGGCGCTGTCGTCGGGCGGGTCCGCCGCGGAGCCCGCCGGCCTCACCGGGCACGAACTGCGCATAGCCCGGCTGGCCGCGACCGGTCTGACCAACAAGGAGATCGGCCGGCAGCTCCAGCTGTCGCCCCGCACCGTCGCGGCCCATCTCTACAGGATCTTCCCCAAGCTCGGGATCACCTCGCGGGCCGCGCTCGCCCACGCCCTCGACAGCGGCTGACCTGCCGGACCGGCCCTCGGCCCGCCCCGCCGGACACAGCAGTCAGATGACCTAACGGCCGGTCGTCCGCGCGCTCCAGGCTGGAACCGCGGGACTACGGCGGAAGGACGGTCAGATGGGCGTGCGGGTGACGACCGAGGCGGTGGCGGACGAGGAGAAGGCGGCGTACTGGAGCGGGGCGGTGTCGCGCACGCTGACGCCGGTGGAGGTCCTCCCGCTCACCGGGCGGCCGTTCGACGGGCTCGTGGAGTCGCACCGGCTCGGGTACGTGAGGATCTCCACCCTGGAGGCGGACGCCGCCCGCCTGTCCTGTACGGCCGAGCTGATCGCGCGGGCCCCGGGCGCCGAGCCGCAGGTCGTGGTGGGGGTGCAGGTGTCGGGCCGGGCCGTGCTGGAACAGGACGGGCGCCGGGCGGAGGCGCGACCGGGAGGACTGGTGCTGTACGACACGGCACGGCCCTACGCCGTCGACTACCCGGAGCGCTTCCGCACCCACCTGTTCCAGCTGCCGCGCCGGCTGCTGGGCGTGCCGGAGCGCGACCTGCGGCACGCGGCCGGAGTGGCCGTCAGCGCGCTGGACGGCTGCGGGTCGGTGCTCGCGCCCTTCCTCGGCGTGCTGGCCGCGTCCGCGCAGTCGTTCCCCGCGGCGGTCGGCCACCACCTGGCCGGCAGCGTCGCCGACCTGGTGAGCGCGCTGGTCGCGCAACTGGCCGACGGGCGGGCGGCGGACGAGCCGGACGACCCGAACGGGCACCTGGTCCGGCGGGTGCGGGAGTACATCGACGACCGGCTGGGCGACCCGGAACTGTCTCCCGAGCGGATCGCGCGGGCCCACCACATCTCGGTGCGGTACCTGCACCGGATCTTCGAGCACGAGGGGGTGACGGTGAGCCGACTGATCCAGCGGCGCCGCCTGGAGTCCTGCGCCCGCGAGCTCGGCCGTCACGGCGGCACCGCCCCGACGGTGTCGGCCGTCGCCCTGCGGTGGGGCTTCGTCAACCCGGCGCACTTCAGCCGGAGCTTCCGCGCCGCCTACGGCGTCTCGCCGCGCGAGTGGCGGGCGCTCGAACCGGCGGAGGCCGGCTGACGCGCCGTCCGCCCGCTGTTCGACGGGCGTCCGACGGGCGTCCGACCGGCGTCCGTTTCTGGCCCGGGTGAAGGGGTCTCCCCGCGCGAGTCGCGGGCCTGCGCCCGGACGGGCCTCACCCCGGGGAGCGCACCGCGGGGTGAGGAGCCGGTCCGGGCGTGGCCCCTCGGCGGTCAGCGCTCGGTGTGGAGCTCCGCGACGTAGCCGCCGGGGAAGTGCACCATCGCGCTGCCGCGGCCGCCCGCGGTGACCGGCCCCCACAGCACCGACGCGCCGGCGCCTTTCGCCCGCTCCAGGGCGGCGCCGAGGTCCGGCACGCCGTAGCCGGTCAGCTCCCGGCCGAACGGGTACGGCAGGTGGCCGTCCGTCACCGCGACCGTCGTGGTGCCGAAGCGCCAAGGAGGAGCCGGTGGCTCATACCGGCACCGCGCCGGAGGACCTGGAGGAGGGGAAGCTTCTCCCTTTCGCGAGCAGCGCCAATAGCGACGTGGCTTTCTGGCTCTGCGACACCTGGGACCCGGACCGCTGGGACGTCGTCGTCACCACCGACTACGGAACAGAGCCGGAATCCTGTCCCCCTCCGCCGGCTTGCGCGCTGCGTTGATCTCCGATGCGGTGGCCCGTTCCTGCGTTCGGGGGGCAACCGCGTGGCGTGTCCTGGGGGCACTTTGACCGTGCGTCTTACTGGGGAACGGCTGCTGGGACCGGTGGCCTCCGGACCGCCGCCCCTTACAGAGGAGAGCACAGTGGCGCAGAGCAGGGCATCCCTCGACCTCATTCCTTCGTGGAGCCGCGTTCCGAGGGTGGACGTCGTCCCGGCCCGGGATCTGTCGGCCGTGCGAGATCCGGAGGCGGTGGGGCTGCCGGTGGTCCAAGGCGCGGTGACGGTGCCGGCGTGGGTCGGGCTCGGCCCGGGAGCCGTGGCGGCCGCCGGCATGACGGGGGCGGCGGGCCAGGTGCTGCTGGTGCCCCGGGAGGAGGGGCCGGATGCCGTGCTCTACGGGACGGGGCCGGCGGGTGCGGCACGTCCCGATGTGCTGAGGGACGCCGCGGCGGCCGTGGCGCTCGCGGTGCCGGGCCGTTCGCGGCTGGCCGTCGTGGTGCCGTCCGGGGCTGGCGTGACGTCCGCGGAGGCAGCGCAGGTGCTGGTGGAGGGGCTGCTGCTGGCCCGGTACGCCTTCGATCCGCTCAAGCGGGAGCCGTCCGGCACCGTGCTGGAGGCCGTCACGGTCGTGGCGGATCCGGACGAGCGCGAGGCCGTCGAGCGGGGCGTGGAGCGTGGGGTGTGGCTGGCCCGCGCGACGCTGCTGGCCCGTGACCTGGCCAGCGCGCCGCCCAGCCTCCTGACCGCGGAGGTCATGGCCGAGGTCGCGGCGCGGCTCGGCGCGCAGTGCGGCCTTCAGGTGGAGGTGTTCGGCCGGCGGGAGCTGGAGGAGCTGGGCTGCGGCGGCCTGCTGGGCGTGAACCGGGGCGGCGTGGACGAAGCCCGCATGATCAAGCTCGGCTACCTGCCCGCTGGCGCCGGTGACGGCGTGCCCCGGCTGGCTCTGGTGGGCAAGGGCATCACGTACGACTCCGGGGGCATCAGCCTCAAGCCCGCCGACGCCGTGCACGCGACGATGAAGAACGACATGTCCGGTGCCGGCGCGATCCTGGCGGCGATGTGCGTCCTGGCCGGGCTCGGCTGCCGGACGGCCGTGACGGGCTACCTGATGTGCACGGACAACATGCCCTCGGGCTCGGCGCTCAAGCTCGGCGACGTGCTGTGGATGCGCGGCGGCACGAGCGTGGAGGTGGTCAACGCCGACGCGGAGGGCCGCCTGGTCATGGCGGACGCCCTGGTCCTGGCCGGTGAGGAGCCGGGGGACGCGATCGTGGACATCGCCACCCTGACCGGCGCGTGTCTGCGCGCGCTTGGCGCCGAGACCGCGGGCGTCTTCGGCAACGCCCAGCCGCTGGTCGACCAGGTCCTGGACGCCGCCGCCCGCACCGGCGAGCCGGCCTGGCAGCTGCCGCTGTCCCGGCGCTACCGGTCGGAGATGGACTCGGAGGTGGCCGACCTGAAGAACATGGGCGGCCCCAACGGCGGGGCAATCCATGCCGCGCTGTTCTTGGAGGAGTTCATCGCCGGCCGCCCCTGGGCGCACATCGACATCGCCGGCCCGGCCCAGAACGACAAGCCGAACGGCTGGCGCACCAAGGGCTGCACCGGGTTCGGCGCTCGCCTGCTCGCAGAACTCGCGCTGGCCTTCACCCCTCCGTCGACGGCCACACGGACCGATTCCACCCGCTCGATCAGTGAGGAGGCCGGCCGGTGAGCGCCCTCGCCCACGCACAGGCCGACGGCCCGCAGGACAAGAGCGCCACCGCCTCCGGGAACGGAAAGTCCGGCGGCGGGTCGGGGCGGATCCTGGACGCCATCGAGAAGATCGGGAACAAGGTCCCGCACCCGGCCATCATCTTCCTGCTGCTGTGCGTCCTGGTGATCGTGCTCTCGGCGATCCTGTCCGCGTTCGACGTCCACGTCACCGGCGAGACGGTCAAGTCCGTGCCCTACCCGGCCACGCAGGTCCATGAGGGTGGCACCGAGTACGCGGGCACCCACCTGCCGGCGGAGTCGGCATACACCCACCACTACGAGACCGTCATCGAGACGACGAAGGTCGAGAGCCTGCTGTCCGGCGACGGCGTCCGGTTCCTGTTCACCTCCGCGGCGCGCAACTTCAACGACTTCGGCGTCGTCGCGGTCATCCTCGTCATCATGGTCGGCGTCGGGCTCGCGGAGGAGGCCGGACTGATCGCGGCCCTGATCCGACGCCTGGTCAGGATCTCACCACCGGGGACCCTCACCGCGATCATCGTCTTCGCCGGCATCCTGTCCAGCATCGCCTCCGACGCCGGCTACCTCGTCCTCATCCCGCTGGGAGCGGTCGCCTTCATCAGCGCCGGACGCCACCCGCTCGCCGGGATCGCCGCGGCCTTCGGCGGGGTCAGCGCGGCCTTCAGCGTCAACCTGCTCATCGCCCCGATCGACGGTATCATGACCGAGATCACCAACCAGGCGATCAAGCTCGTCAACCCCGGCCAGTCCCTCAACCTGACCGCGAACTACTACTTCGCGATCGGCTCCACGCTGTTCCTCACCGCCGTCATCACCTTCGTCACCGAACGCATCATCGAACCCCGCCTGGGCCCCTGGCAGCCGCGGGACACCGACGCCGTCGCGGACAGCGAGGAGCCCTCGGTCGACACGGCGGCCGAGGCCCGGGGGCTGCGCTACGCCGGCCTCGCGCTGCTCGCACTCGTGGTGGCCGTCACGTTGCTCGCGTTCATCCCCGGGGCGCTGCTGCGCAACCCGGAGACGGGGAGCCTGTTCGAGGACTCGCCGTTCATGGACGGCCTGATCGTCATCATCATGATCGCGTTCCTGGTGATGGGCCTGGCCTTCGGCGCGGGCGCGAGGACCCTGCGCGGCAGCGCCGCCGCGATGGATGCGATCACCAAGACCTTCGCCGGGCTCGGCGGCCTGATCTTCCTGCTGCTGATCATCGCCCAGTTCATCGCGTACTTCAATTACAGCAACATCGCCACCGTCGTCGCCGTGCAGCTCGCCGACCAGTTGGAGAGTGCGAGCATCGGTGCGATCTGGCTCCTGATCGCCTTCATCCTGCTGACCTATGTCATCAATCTGATCATCCCAGGAATCATCCCCAAGTGGGCGATCTTCGCGCCGATCTTCGTGCCCCTGTTCATCCGCCTCGGCGTCGCGCCACAGACCGTGCTGGCCGCCTACCGGGTCGGCGACTCCCCGACGAACGTCGTCACCCCGCTGATGGTCTACCTGCCGTTCATCGTCCTGCAGTGCCAGAGGTACCGGAAGCAGGCCGGTGTCGGCACCGTCATCTCCCTGATGACCCCCTACACGGTCATCACGGCGGTGACCTGGCTGCTGTTCTTCGTCGCGTGGTACGCCATCGGCATCCCCATGGGGCCGGGCGCACCCGTCGGTCTGTGAACCGGCGCCCGCCCTTCCCGTTCACTCGACCGGAGTGTCCCGCCGACCTGCGGACGGTGTCCGTACCAGGCCCGCGGGGTCGATGAAGCGCACCGCCGTTCGGGTCCGGAGGCCGGCTGCGCAGTCGGCGAGCAGTCTGCGGGCGATCGGGCGGACGGCGGTGACATGGGAGAGGTCGACCGTGACCAGCGGGCGGGGCTGATCGCAGGTGAGGCGACGGACGCAGTGGACGATCTCCTCGGCGGCCGCGAAACCGAGGTCGCCCAGGAGCTCCAGGTGATGCCCGCCGTGCTCGGTGCGCACCACCTGGAGCGGTGAGCGCGCACGCTCGGTGTGCCGCAGGACGTGCAGGCCCAGTTCGGCGGACAGCTCCCGCAGGACGGCGTTCGCGCGGACGCTGTTGCCCTGGGGGTCCAGCGGCGGGCTGAACACGCCGACGCCGAACTGGCCGGGGCTCACGGCGCAGACTCCTCCGCCGACGCCGCTCTTGGCCGGCAGGCCCACCCTCAGCATCCATTCCCCGCTGTGGTCGTACATGCCGCAGGTGGCCATGACCGACAGTGTCGCGCTCGTCGCGTCGGCGTCCACGACGCGGCGCCCTGTCACCGGGTTGACCCCGCCATTGGCCAGCGTGGCGCCCATGAGGGCCAGATCGGCGGCGGTGACCTCGATCGCGCACTGGCGGAAGTAGACGTCGCAGGCCTGCTGCGCCGGGCGTTCCAGCACCCCCTGGGAGAGGGTGAGATAGGCCAGCGCCCGGTTGCGGTCGCCGGTGGCGGCCTCGGACCGGTAGACGTCCTCGTCGACCGTCAGCCGGCGGCCGGCGAAGCCCGACAGGGTGTCGCGGATCCGCTCGAACGCGGCCTCGGCGTCGCCGCCGATCAGCGCGGTCGTCACGATCGCCCCGGCGTTGATCAGGGGGTTCGCCGGGCGCCCGGTGCCCGCCTCCAGGCTGATCGCGTTGAACGGCTCCCCGCTCGGCTCGAACCCGACCCTCCTGGCCACCTCCGCCAGCCCGAGCTCCGACAGTGCCAGCGAGTAGACGAACGGCTTCGAAACCGACTGGATCGTGAAGGCAACGGACGCGTCACCGGCCTGATAGGCGTGGCCCTGAACGCTGACCATGGCAAGGCCGAAGGCCCGCGGGTCGGCGCGGGCGAGTTCGGGGATGTAGCGGGCGACGTCACCGGCGGTATCGGCCCGGTGGCGATCGACGAGTTCGGCGAGCACCGCCGTCACCGGCTCCATCACCGCACCACGGCAGCGGAGTGCGCCCGGCAGAGGGGATTCACCGTGCGAGGAGACGCTGCTTGGCCGCCGTGAACTCGTCGTCGGTCAGCATGCCGCTCTGCCGCAGTTCGACGAGGCGTTCGAGCTGGGACAGTGGCTGGTCGCCCGGCCCGGCGCCCGGCGCGGCCTGAGGCTCGGGTGCGGGTGGTGCCGGGTTCGCCGGTGCGGTGGCTTGCTGGTGCCGGGCGGCGACCCTGCTCGACACGGAGGTGGCGGTCCCGGCGATGACGGCGGTGCGGGCGGCGGTGCCGATGAGCCCCGGGCGTCCGCCGCGCGACAGACGACGGCCGATCATGACAGCCTCCTTCTCAGAGTCCGGCTCTCTCAGAGTCCGATCGCGGCGAGATCGGCCGCCACGACGGTGTGCGGCACGTGTTCGCGCGCGATGAGGATCCCGTCCGCGTCGCCGAGCGCCCGCAGCAGCGGCGCGGCCCAGCGGTGCTCCCAGACGATGATCGCCGCCGAGCATCCCGCCGGGATCTCCTCACAGATGCCGGCCAGGTCCTCGTCGCTCAGCAGGCCCATGATCTCGCCGTCCAGCTCGGCGAACACGGCGGCTTCGTCGCTGTCCAAGGCATCGAGTTCGAGTACCCGAGCCGTTCCTCGCTCGTCCCTCTTGATGAAGGTGAGGTCGAGGATGCGGATGATCCCCTCGGAGGTCAGGCGCTTGAGCTCCGGCAGGATCGCCCCTCGGAACCGGTTGCCCGGGAAGGCCATGACGGCGTACTCGACCGGCCCGACGTCCATGGCGCCACGCCCCTTCCGCATCACGTCCCGCGCGTACCTTCATCCTCCGCCGGCCCCGGCGCCGCCGCGACCGGGGCCGGGTACCGTCCGACGTCGACGTGAGGGACCACCGGTAGCACCCGGCGGCCGGTCGGCTGTGCCGCTGCCGCTGCCGCTGCCGCTGCCGCTGCCGCCGTCGCGGGGCGAAACCCGCCTCGTACCGATCCGTGACACCGCCCCGTGTCGACGGGGCGCAGGTCCGGTCGGACGCTAGCGTCGGCGGCATGAGAATCCTGGTCACCGGTGGTGCCGGCTTCATCGGCGCGTCCGTGGTGCGTGCCCTGGTCGCGGCCGGGCATCAGGTGCGTGTCCTGGACGCCCTGCTGCCCGCGGTCCATCCGACCGGGAGGGCACCCGCGCTGCCCGCGGGTGTCGACTTCCGGCGCGGGGACGTCCGGGATGCGGCGACCGTCGAGGAGGCGCTCGCCGGGGTGGACGCGGTCTGTCACCAGGCGGCGATGGTCGGCCTGGGACTGGACCTCCAGGACGCACCGCAGTACGTCGACTGCAACGACCTCGGCACCGCGGTGCTCCTGGCCGCGATGGCGCGGACCGGCGTCCGACTGCTGGTCCTGGCCGGATCCATGGTGGTCTACGGGGAAGGGCGCTACCACTGTGCGAAGCACAGCGAGGTGGCACCGGGGCCGAGGCGGCCCGCCGATCTGGACGCCGGGCGGTTCGAGCCGCCCTGCCCGGTCTGCGGCGCTCCCCTGCGGCCGGGCCTGGTCGCGGAGAGCGCACCCGCCGACCCGCGCAGCGTCTACGCGGTGACCAAACTCGCCCAGGAGCACCTCTCCGCCGCCTGGGCACGTTCCTGCGACGGCACCCTACTGACGCTGCGTTACCACAACGTGTACGGCCCCGGGATGCCGCGCGACACCCCGTACGCGGGGGTGGCGTCGCTCTTCCGGTCGGCCCTCGCCCGCGGCGAGGCGCCCCGGGTCTTCGAGGACGGCCGCCAGCGCCGGGACTTCGTCCACGTCGAGGACGTCGCCGCCGCCAATCTCGCGGCGCTGGCGGCCGTGGGCGACCGGCCGCCGGGCAGCGTTCGGGCGTACAACGTGGGCAGCGGCGAAGTGCGCACCGTCGGTGAGATGGCAGCCGCGCTGGCCGCGGCCTACGGCGGCCCGGCGCCGACGGTGACCGGCGAGTACCGGCTCGGCGACGTGCGGCACGTCACCGCCGACTCGAACCGGCTGCGCGCCGAGCTGGACTGGCTGCCGCGTGTCCCGTTCGACCGGGGCATGGCGGAGTTCGCCTCCGCACCGCTGCGGGTCTGAGGTCAGTTCCGGGCGGACGGCAGGACGATCTCGAAGCAGCAGCCGCCCGCCACGTTGTGGACGCGGGCACGCCCGGCGTGGGCCTCGACGATGCCGCGGACGATGGCGAGGCCCAGGTCGATCCTGGGACCGGCGCGGGCCCCCGATGGTGCCCCGGTGGGCCGTCGGCGCGACGTTCGGCTTCCGTAAGGCTGCGGCACCACCGTCCCGGGGCGGCGCGCCCTTAGCGTGGCCGACGTGACCTCCGCTACCCCTCGTTCGTCCGGTGTCGATGTCGTCCTGCCCTGCCTCGACGAGGCCGAGGCCCTGCCCTGGGTGCTCGGGCGCATCCCGCCCAGCTGGCGGGTGATCGTCGTGGACAACGGTTCGCGGGACGGCTCGGCCGAACTCGCCCGATCGCTCGGAGCGACCGTGGTCGAGGAGTTCCGGCGCGGATTCGGCGCCGCCTGTCATGCCGGGCTCCTCGCCGCCAGCGCCGAGCTGGTCTGCTTCCTGGACTGCGACGGATCGCTCGACCCCGCCCAACTGCCCCGGGTCACCGCTCCGGTGACCGACGGTACGGCGGACCTCGTCCTCGGCCGCCGTCGGCCGGTGAGTGTGAGCGCCTGGCCCGTGCACGCCCGGCTCGCCAACGCCGTGCTGGCCCGTCGGCTGCGGGCGCGTACCGGCGCCCCGCTGCACGACCTGGGACCGATGCGGGCCGCCCGACGGGAACGCCTGCTGGCGCTGGGCCTGGGCGACCGCCGCTCCGGATACCCGCTGGAGATGGTGCTCGCTGCCTCGGCCGCCGGCATGCGGATCATCGAGACGTCCGTCGACTACCTGCCGCGCGCGGGCCGCTCAAAGGTCACCGGCACGGTGCGCGGCACCCGGCAGGCGATCCGGGACATGCGGGCTGTGCTGGCCGCCCCGCCGCCCACCCTGCTGGTCATCGCCAAGTCGCCCGTGCCGGGCCGGGTGAAGACCCGACTCACCCCGGCCTGCACGCCCCAGCAGGCGGCGGCACTGGCCGAGGCCGCGCTCTCCGACACGCTGCACACCCTGGCCACCGTGCCGGCCGGGCGGCGCCTGCTGGTCCTGGACGGCGAACCGGGCCGCTGGCTGCCGCCGGGGTGGCAGGTGCTTCCGCAGAGCGGCGGCGGGCTGGACGCGCGTCTGGCGGCGGCCTTCGGCCACGCGGCCCGGTTGGCCCCGGACGCGCCCGCACTGCTGGTCGGCATGGACACTCCGCAGCTGAGCGCGGCCACCCTGGCCGAGCCGCTCTCGCCGGTGGGCCGGGCCGGGGCGGACGCCTGGTACGGGCCCGCGTCCGACGGCGGCTTCTGGGCTCTCGGCCTGGCCCGGCCGACCGAGGAGCTCGCCCGCCGGCTCCTCCTGGGGGTGCCGATGTCGACCCCGGACACGGGGCAGATGCTCCTCGACCGGCTCGGGACGGCCCGCCTGGCGGTGCACACTCTGCCGGAAGCCACCGATGTGGACACCATCGAGGACGCCCGGCTGGTCGCCTCCCAGGCGCCGCGGAGCCGGTTCGCCGCCCGCCTGCGCTCGTTCCGGGCGGCCCCCGAGGTGGCGGGTTGACCGGCACCTCGACGGCATGGATCGACGACCCGTTCGCCGACGCCGTCCGCACCGGACGCGGTCCGCTGTGGCTGCGCGGCGACGACGGGCGCCGGATCCCGCTCGACATCGAGCGCTGGTGCGCACCGGCCGCCGGCGGCGACCACAGCCTCCTGATGCGCTGCTTCCACCTGTCCGCGCCGGTCGTGGACCTCGGCTGCGGGCCCGGCCGACTGGTCGCCGCGCTCCTCGCCGTGGGCGTCCCGGCGCTCGGCGTCGATGTCACACCGGCGGCCGTCGCCCGCACCCTGGGCCTCGGTGGCGCGGCCCTGTGCCGATCGGTGTTCGACAGGCTTCCCGCCGAGGGCCGCTGGGGCGCGGCCCTGCTGGCGGACGGCAACCTCGGCATCGGCGGGAACCCGGAGGCCCTGCTGCGGCGTGCGTCCGAACTGATCGCGCCGGACGGGCTGCTGCTGGTGGAGGTCGAGCCGCGCGAGGTCGACGAGCGCGTCACCGTCCGGGTCGAGGGCCCGGCCGGGCGCCTCGGGCCGCCCTTCGCCTGGGCGCGCCTCGGTGCCAAGGCCGCCGTACGACGGGCCTGCGGCGCCGGGCTCGTCGAGGCGGAACGGTGGACCTCCCACGGCCGGCGCTTCCTCGCCCTGCGCCGGTGCGCCGCGCCCGCCCACTGAGAGCGCCCGCCGCGCCGGCGGCGCCGGGTCCCCGGCGCCGCTCCGTCGGACGTCCGTCAGTTCCCGGCCAGCGCCACTGCGGCGGCCCGCACCGCGCGGCGCCGGCGCAGCAGCGGGACCAGGAGGACGACGCACACGGCCGTCCCGTAGGCGAGCTGCTGCGCCACCGGGCCCTGCGCCAGGTAGAGCGCCTGCCCGGCGGCCGGGACGGCCAGCCACTCCCAGCGGCCGTCGAGCGCCACCAGCGCGACCACCAGGAGCCCGTACCAGGGGTAGGAGGGCGCGACCAGCAGCAGCGCCGTGCCCGTCACCAGGAGCGCGCCGGCCCACGGCCGACACCGGTCGCCCCGGCGGAGGACCCGGACCAGCACGGCCGCCAGGACGAACGCCGCCGCCCACGGCGCGAGGCGGTCCGACAGCACCAGCCTCAGCAGCCCGAACCGGTCGATGTGCCCCTGTTCGTAGCCCTCCTCCTTCAGGTAGCCCGGCAGGTAGCCCAGGACGGAGGTGCCCGAGGCCATGACGTACGGGAGGTAGGACAGGGCGAAGGCGCCGAGCACGGATCCGACCAGCAGGACGTCCTTCCGGGAAGGTCGCCGGACCGACAGGCCCGCCAGCGCGCCGGGGAGGACGAGGGCCGGCAGCAGCTTGGTCGCGACCGCGCCGCCCAGGAGCAACCCCCCTCGCACGGCCCTCCCGCGCGCCGCGCAGCCGAGCCCGGCGACCGTCAGCAGGGCTCCGAGCGTGTCCACGTGCGCGTCGTTGACCGCCCACACGGCCACGCCGGGGAACCACCCCCACAACGCGGCCCGCCACTGCTCCCGCCCCGCCCTCAGCAGCAGGGCGGTCGTCGCCACCGCCAGCACTGCACCGCCGACCTGCACCCCGCGGACCCCGCCGCCGAACGGGTGCACCACGACGAACCAGACCTGTGCCACCGGCGGATAGATGGTGTGCACGGCCGGCCGGTTGATCCGGGTACAGTCCCCGGCCGTGGTGCGCCGCTCGTCCCAGCCCGTGCAGCCGTCACCCACCGGGAAGAGCCCCGGGTCACGCAACCGGGCCAGCCCCGGATCGTCCGGGGTGTGGGCGTAGGGCGAGATCCCGGCCGCCTGGACCCGACCGTCCCAGACGTAGCGGTAGGCGTCGTCGCTGGTGCGCGGCGGGGCCAGCAGCCCGACGACGGCGACGGCCACACCGCCGGCCAGGACCAGCGGCGCGACCAGCCGACCGGGCACCCTGCGCAGCAGCACCACCGCGACCGCGAAGAGGGCCGCGTCGAGGAGGTACCAGACAGGGAGCGGCACGGAGCCGTCGCCGGTGACGGTCAACGCCAGAGCGGTGACCAGGGCCGCGAGCGCGAGAGCACAGGACGGAACGGTACGGTCGATCACCCTGCCCAACCTCCCGCTGATGAAGCCTCGCGGCCCCGGCGGCGAGGCCGCCGTTCGGATTCCGTATGCACGTCGAAGCGACGGAGCGACGGAGCGACGCAGGGACGCAGGGACGTTGCCCGCTCCTCCGTCGTTCCCCCGCCGCTCGTTCGCCGAGGCGGGCCGTCAGACGCCGGGCACCCCCGGAAGGCCGGTCGTGAGACCGTCCAGGGCGTGCGGGCAGGGGCACTCGCGCACCAGCGGCAGCCGTTCCACCGCCTTGAACAGCACGGTGCGCAGCCGCTCGACGTTGCGGGCGAACTCCTTCAGCACCTCGCCGTGGGTGACGCCCTCACCGCTCTCCACCCCGGCATCGAGATCCGTGACCAGGGCCAGCGAGGTGTGGCAGAGCCCGAGTTCACGGGCGAGGACGGCCTCCGGATGTCCCGTCATGCCGACCACCGACCAGCCGTTGGCGGTGAACCAGCGGGACTCGGCGCGGGTGGAGAATCGCGGGCCCTCGATCACCACCAGCGTGCCGCCGTCGACCGGCTCCCAGGCCCCCTCCCGGGCGGCCTCCAGTGCCGCCTTCCGCCCTGCCGGGCAGTACGGGTCGGCCATCGACACGTGCACCACCTCCGGCACCGTGCCGTCCGGCAGCGGCAGGCCGTCGTAGAAGGTCTGGGGGCGCCCCGAGGTCCGGTCCGCGAACTGGTCGGGCACCAGCAGCGTGCCCGGCCCGTACTCCGGGCGCAGCCCGCCCACCGCGCACGGCGCGACCACCTGCCGCACACCCAGCGTGTGCAGCGCCCACAGGTTCGCGCGGTAGTTGATCCGGTGCGGGGGAAGCCGGTGGCCGCGCCCGTGCCGGGGCAGGAACGCGACCCGGCGGCCGGCCACCTCTCCCACGAACACGGCGTCGCTCGGTTCGCCGTACGGGGTGTCCACCCGTACCTCGGTCACGTCGTCCAGCAGCTCGTAGAGCCCGGAGCCGCCGATGACGCCCACCTCGGCGCTCGGCAGGACGTCCTGGTCGACCGTCATCCCGGTTCACCTCTCTTCTCGGGAACAACCTCCCGGCCAACTGTAGGAACGGACCGTGCCGGAACCGGGACACCATGCCTGACGAATCACGAACGTCCCCCCGCTGCGGAGGGCGCCGGGGCCGACGAGCGGCCCGGCCCGCCGGCTCCGGTCCTGGTGTCTAATCGGGTTCTGCCGCCGCGGACTCGCCGTGAGGTCTGTTCGGCCGCCGCCGGGCCGTCGCGGCGAGCAGGCAGAGCGCCGAGACGGCGAAGAACGCCGCGGTCAGCAGCAGCCAGCGCCCGAGGAAGACCTCCGGGTCCAGGCCGGTGGCGGAGTGGTAGCCGGGGACGCGACGCAGGATGAGCGGGTACCAGACGACCAGCAGCAGCAACGAGAGGAAGGCGGGGACGCGGACGTAGTTGACCGCCGGCATCCGGTGCGTACCGCCCGCAGGGGCCCGGCGGACACCCGTCAGGGCCTGGGCGGCCCGGTCGGTGAGCGTGTAGAGCGGCAGCAGGACCAGGTCGTGGAGCAGTGCGGCCCCGACGAACCAGATCGCGACTCCGAGCGGATCGCCCTTGAGGAGGCGGATCCCGGCGTACAGGGCGAGGGCGAAGGAGCACACGAGGAGGAGCAGGTGCAGGGGGGACGCGCCGTAGCGCTCGTGGAAGCCGCCGCGGCGCTTCATCCGGTGGCTCCGAAGGTGAGGCGGGTGACCCATTTGGTGTTGTGGACACCGGGGTTGGCGGGAACGATGATCCGGGCCGGGTAGCCGTGGTCGGGCGAGAGGTCGGCTCCGTTGACGCGCAGGGCCAGCAGGGAGCGGGCGTCGCGGACCTGGTTGTCGCGCAGGACGGTGGAGGCGAAGGACCCGCCGCGTTCGACGGATTCCACGAAGACGTCCGGTGGGTTGTCGGTCAGGCCGACGAGCGCGGCCAGGTCGGTCAACCGGACGCCGGTCCAGTCCTGGTCGGGGGTGGACCATCCCTCGACGCAGGCGATGGGCAGGGCCGCGGTGCTCTGCGGCAGGCGCCTCAGCTGGTCCAGGGTGAGGACGGCTTCGCGGCCGGGGCCGCGGACGGTCAGCCGCCAGTCGGGGCCGATGTCGGCGGGGCGGATGCCCACGGAGGCGGCGGTCTTGTTGATCTGGAAACCGTTCGGGCCGTTGCCGGGCTCCTGGCCGTGCGGGGCGAGCAGCGCGGTCCTGCGCCACCATCCGCCGACGCTCTGACCGACCGTCACCGCGAACAGCACGAGGGAGCCCGCACCGACCACCGTGAGGGCCCCTCGCCGGGAGACGGTCGCGGGGGCGGGGCGCGGGGAGACCAGACCGGTACCGTCGAGCGGCTCGGGCAGCGTGCCGGCGGCGCCGGTGCGCAGTTCGGTGCGCAGGCGCCGGCTGCGCAGCGCCCGGACCATGACCGGGACGCGGAACACCACGTGGACGACGAAGGCGCCGATGAAGACCCAGGCACCGTAGTAGTGCAAGGTGTAGAAGGAGCCGGGGAAGATGTAGTGCAACTGGATGTTGAGGATGCCGGTGGCGAACTCGAACAGTGCGCCACCGACCAGGAGCAGCAGCGACAGGCGCTCGATCGCCTGGGCCGGCGAGCGGATCGGGGGCCAGGAGAAGAGCTTGGGGATGACCGACCAGAGCTTGGCCAGCAGCACCGGGACCAGCACGATGCCGAGGGTCACGTGGATCCCCTGGTTCAGTCGGTAGAGCCAGCTGGGGCTGGTCGGCCAGGAGAAGAGGTAGAAGCCGAGCCAGCCCTTGTCCGGGGTCTGGTCGTTGACTGCGGCGAGGTCGGGGTTGTAGGCGGCGTAGGACAGCAGTCCGGTCGCGAACACCACCGTGATCCCGGGCAGCAGCACCAGGCCGAACACCGAGGTGAGCCAGGGGCCACGCAAGGGGCTGCGCCAGAACTCCGGGCGTGCGGGCCCGGGCGGGGGGCCTGCGGCGAGCAGGGCACGCAGGTGGGATCCCCTGGCCTTGGGGGTCGTGCGCGTCAGCGCGCGGGGGGCCGGTCGTCGTCCCTCCGCGGTGTGGTCGCGTGGCGGCCCAGGGGGCTGGTCGGGCTGCTGGGGCGTTGGCGGGGGTCCGGCGGCCGGCTCGCCCGCGGAGGGCTGCGGTGCCGGGACCGGCCCGGGCTCCCGCTCGGGGCCGGGTTGGGGGCGCTGGGGCCTGTCAGCATCGTCGTCGTGGGCGTTCAGGGTGGCACTCCTTCACGGGGGCGTGCGGAGGCGGGTCGGCCGCGCTGGCACGACCGTATGCCGCAGATCACCCATCGCGCGGCAACCGAATTATTACGGATTGTTCAGGTCGTCGTTGGTGCTCGGGAGACCGTCGCCCCACGGGCACGGAAGCGGGCTGTCCAGCCACACGGACGGGTCATGCGGGGGCGGTCCCCGGCGGAGCCCCGGTATTTGGCGGACCCGGAGGGTTTGCCGATCGGTTCGGCCGGTCGCGGGTCGCCCGGGTGCCGTCGGCGGCGAGGGCCGCGAGGGTGTCAGCCGCTCGCGGGCCGGGGGAGCCCGTCGAGCCAGTCGAAGAGGTCCGCGCCCAGCTGCTCCGCCGCGTCCGCGACGTCGCCTTGAAGGGAGCCGGGCGTGCGCCGGTACAGGGACGAGCGGTCCCGGCCGTGCCGGCGCATGAACAGGCCCGCTCCGGTGCCGTCCTCGCCGACCAGGGCCCAGTGCGGCGCGCGCGTCGGCACCTGCCAGACGTCGTTGCGGGCCCGGAAGGTGTGCGGCCCGAGCAGCGTGCCGCCGTCCGGCAGCCGGAGCCCGGGGGTGGCGCGCCAGAGCCGGGCGACGGCCGGGTTCGGCCCCTCCCGCAGCCCGGCGGCCTGCGCCGTCCACACCGTGAGGAACCCGGCGAAGGAGTCGGCGACCGGCTGCTCCTCGCCGGTGACGCGGCTGAGCACGACGACGGGCCACTCCCCGTCGGCGGCCCGGTCGAGGGCGAACCCGTGGCACTCGTGGTCGTCGTCCTCGTGGAACCAGAGCCGGTCCCCGCCGGACCAGCCCTCGAGGAGTCCGGGCTCACCGAGGCCGGGCACCGGCTCCACCGTGGCGATCGGGCGCCCGCGCAGCGAGCCCTCGCCGTACGCGGCCAGCCACCAGCGGTACGAGCGGGGCAGCGGCCCGGTGACGGACTCCGCCGCGCGGATCAGGGCCTCCGGGCGGCCACGGCCCGGCCAGGTGGCGATCCCCGGAGTCGTGGCGATCAGGTCACGCAGAAGTTCCGTGTCGGCCCGCATGCCGGGCAGTCTCACACGGGGGAGTGACAGGACCCGGGCCGGGCGGCCTTCGGGCACCGCCCGTGCGGCGGTCGGGGCCGGCCGTCCGCACCCTGGCCGGCGACACCGCGCTACGGGCCGCCGTCCGGACGCCGGGCGTGGATGCCGCCGTTGCGCTGGGAGAAGTCATGGCCGGCTTCGCCGGGGATCAGGGGGTCCAGGGTCGGGGCGTCCATCGTGGTCCGGTGGACGGTGCCGGACCCGACGTGGCGCAGAGCGGCCGGAGCCCGGTGTTCCGGGTCGACGGTGATGGTGGTCCGCAGGTCCGGCGGGCAGCCGAGTCGGGGGTCAGAGTTTGTACATGGCGTGGTACGGCTGGACGATGCGTTCCTGGCGCGATCCGAAGTCGACGAGCGCGGCGGCGTCGCCGGTCTCCTCGACGCTGACGACCCGGCCGAGGCCGTACCTGTCGTGGGTGACGCGGTCGCCGGGGGCGAAATGCTTGCGCGGCGCCTCAGGCCGCGCTTGGAAGGGGCTGGTGGGCAGAGGGCGGCGGACTGCTGCATGTTTCGTCATTTCCGGCCAGTATGCGCCGGAAATCGCGGCAGCGGAACCATTCGGAGCGTCGAATCCGTGTGGTTTACGGCGTGGTCCGGGTGCCCCATGGCGTGCGGCGTCGTTCGTGGCCGGGCCCGCCGGGAGGGTCGTGTGGTGGACAGCGCGCGACCGGCGCCTCGAGTGGTCTGGTGCGCTGGGGGTTGGAGGGGCCGGCGGCGGGGCGTGGCGACCCTGCGGGCGGCTCCTTCGAAACCCGGGCCGAAATGTTCACCCGTTGTGGGCCCGGGCCTGCTACAGTCGTTATCAGTTGCAGTAGTGGTTCCCATGAACTTTGTGTGCGCCTGCTGATGTTTCGCAGGCGCATTTTTGTTTCCCGGCTCTTTCCCCGGGTGGGTGCTCATCGCGGCGACTCGAAGTCCGCACTCCGCGGGTTTCGGACAGCCCATGAAGGAGATTTTGATGGCTAATGGCACCGTGAAGTGGTTCAACTCGGAGAAGGGCTTCGGCTTCATCGAGCAGGAGGGTGGCGGCCCGGACGTCTTCGCCCACTACTCGAACATCAACGCCAACGGCTTCCGTGAGCTGCTCGAGGGCCAGAAGGTCGAGTTCGACGTCACGCAGGGCCAGAA